>DATHAP010000115.1 GCA_035489715.1 Actinomycetes bacterium | reverse complement strand
GCGGGCGCGCCGCATGCGGACGACGACGGACGCCGCGGCAGCCATCAGCTCCACGAGGAGCGAGGCGAAGAGCAGGTTGGCGACCAGCGCCGCGTTCCATCCCTCCTCGAAGATCTCGTCCCGCTTCTCGGGGGTGATCTGCCACGGCGGGACCAGGGCGACGAACGCCACGACGAGGCAGGCGAAGGACGCCCAAGTGGCCCACAGCAGCGGCCGCCAGCGATTCGACGGCAGGCGTCCGGTCGGGAACAGGAGGAAGAGCATGCTGAGGAACAGCAGCGGGACGGGTGCGTCCAGGAGGATCCCGATCCAGACCGCCCACGGCCAGGCGGCCCCCGGGTCGGGGGAAGGCCCGTTGGCCGCGATCGAGTCGAAGTCGAACAGGCAGTTGCCGGTCTGCGCCAGCAGTGCCCCGAGGACGAACAGCCACGCCACCCGGTGCCGCGGGTGCCTGGAGATGATGACCGCACCCAGAGCCGCCCACAGAGTCAGTCCGAGGGTAAGGACGGGCCAGCTGCTCGCGTCCTCGCGGACGACCGACCAGCCGAGGAAGAACCAGGTCTGCACGCCGGCGAGCAGCACGGTGACGCCGCAGAGCACCCAGGCGACCCGGGCGGGGAGCTGCTCCCGCCGACCCGCCGGCCAGGTCACACCGGCACCTCGAGCCGGGGCGCGGCCGGCAGCCGCACCACCAGCACCGTGCGCCCCTCACCGGTGCGCCCGACGACGGTGCCGCCGACGGTCTCGACCCGGTCGCGCAGCGGGGCGACGGCCGGCAGCCCGCCGTTGTCGGGGGCCCGCACCTCGAGGAGCAGCCCGCCAGCCAGCCGGTCGGGGTGGTCGAGCACCACCTCGACCGGCGGGGTCAGCTCGCGGAGCACCTCGGCCACGCAGAAGTACGCCGCTGCCTCGACGCGCTCGTCCAGCCGGTCGCCCGGGGCGCCATCGGTCACCAGCCGCCCGCCGGCCCGGCCGAGCAGCGACCTCAGCGCCGCCTCCAGCCCGGATCGGGCGAGCAGGGCGGGGAAGACGCCACGGGTGATCTCGCGCAGCGCCTCGAGCGCCGCGGTCGACCCCGCGACCAGGGGCTGCACCGCGCTCGGGTCCAGATCCATCGCCGCCGCCGAGCCGGCCAGCTGCTCGAGCCGGCCCGGCAGCGGCTCCAGGTGTGGCACGACCTCCCGGGCGATCGACCGCTCCAGTCGTCGTCGCTCGGCGTCGCCCGCGGTGATGAGCCGGCGGCGCGACTCCACCAGCTCCGCGGTGCGCCGGTCGAGCTGCTCGACCTGGTTGGCCAGCTCGGCGGAGAGCCGCGCGTTGCGGAAGCCGAGCGCCGACTGGTCCGCCAGGTCCTGCAGGAGCCGGCTGTCGTGCTGCCGCAGATCGCGACCGGGCGGCATCTCGACGTGCAGCGTGCCCAGCGTCTCGCCGCGGTCGACGACGGGCACCTCGGCGGTGGCCCCCACCGGGCCCGGGTCACCGGTCACGCCCGGGTCGTCCCCGAGCGGCCCCGTGCCGCCCGCTGCCGCAGCCGGCCACCGGCCGACCTGGTCCGCGGCCCCCGGCACCCGCAGCCGCACCGTGGTCCGCCGCGCGGAAACCGCCGACCCCGCCGCCTCGGCCACCGCGGGCAGCAGGTAGGTCGGGTCCGGGCTCTCGCCGAGCCGCCGGGCCAGGTCGGCCAGCGCCTCGTACGGCGTGGCCGACGCGCCGAAGGCCAGCCGGTCGGCGAGGTGCACCACCCGTCGGCGCAGCGGCTGGAAGGCCATCGCCACCAATACGAAGGCCAGCAGCGAGGGCCAGAAGCCGCCGGTCCCGCGCCGGATCGCTGAGCTCAGCGCGACGACCACCAGGACATAGCCGGTCCCGACCAGCACGGTGGCGATAGCGAGGAGCAGGGCCCGGCTGATGATCAGGTCGAGGTCGAAGAGCCGGTGGTGCAGCACCGCGACCGCGATACAGACCGGGACCGCCAGGTAGCAGAGGTAGAGGGGCACGTTGATCAGGTAGCTGTCCGAGAACGCCGAGGCCGTCAGGACGAAGACCAGGCCCACCACGGGAAGTGCCGCCGCCGCGACCATCCAGCGCAGCTGCTGTCGCGCGACGCCCACCGCGCGGCGCATCCGCAGCACCAGCGACACGAGCGCGGCGACCAGGGACCCCGCGGTCAGCATGATCCCGGCAGTGCCCAGCAGGCCGGTGAGGAACCCGTAGTCCTGGTCCGCCGTCAGGCGGACCCGCTGGGGGTCCACGATGAGCACGCCGACGGCGTACAGCAGGAAGCCGGCGACCGAGGTCCAGATGGCGAACCGCCATCGGCGGGACGCGAGCCGGCCCTCGGGTGCGATCAGGAAGATCACGGCGAGGGTGGTGATGGTGAACGAGGCGTTGATCAGGAGCGACAGCCAGCCGAGGGTGTGGCCGGTGGCCACCGAGCCAGGCCCGTCGTGGTCGGTCAGCCAGAGGCTGGCCGCCTCCAGCGCCAGCGACAGCGTGGTGGCCGACCCGCCGGCGACGAGCAGCCAGCCGATCGGGTGCCGGGCGTAGCGCGAGACGATCAGCGCGCCCATCAGCACGCTCGCGAGGGCCGCGAGGTGCACCGCCGGCCAGGCATGCTGGGAAAGGACCTCGGCCGAGGGCATCGTGCGGTACTGCGCACTGATGACCGTGTCGGCGACGACCAGGCCGACGCTCGCGGCGACGATCGCCCAGGCGAGACGCTTCACGGCGTCGGCGTCGGCGTCGTTGCCGGACGAGCAACGGGGACCGGCGCGGGCGCCGACCCGACCGGCACCTCGGCCACGACGGTGGTCCCGTGCCCCGGGCGCGACACCAGCTGTACCGAGCCGCCCACCGCGTCGAGGCGGTCGCGCATGTTCGACAGCCCGGCACCCCCGCCCCCCGACCCGGCGCCGGCCGCGTCGAAGCCGGTGCCGTCGTCGGTCACCGACAGCCGCCAGCGGCTGCCCCCGCCCTCGCCGGCGAGGGTGAGCCGTACCGTCACGGCGGAGGCCGCTGCGTGCTTGGCGGCGTTCTGCACCGCCTCCATCGCGAAGAAGTACAGCGCCGCCTCGACACCGGTCGGCGGGCGGACCGGAGCAGTGCCGTGGGCCTTGTCGGCAGCGTCGGCAGCGTCGGCAGCGTCGGCAGCGTCGGCCTCGACGGTGACCGGCACCGGGCTGGTCGCGACCGCCCCGCGCAGCGCCGGAACCAGCCCCTCGTCGGCCAGCAGCCGCGGGTAGATGCCGCGGGACAGCTGGGACAGCGTCTCGATCGCCTCGCGGGACGCCACAGCCTGCTCGGCGAGGACCCGGGCGGCGCGCTCGGGGGAGCGGGTCGCCACCGTCTCGGCCAGCCGGAGGTTGACCGCCAGCGCGACCAGGTGCTGCTGGGCCCCGTCGTGGATGTCCCGCTCGAGCCGGCGCCGCTCGGCGTCCTGGGTCTCGATCAGGCGCTCGCGCGAGGCCCGCAGCTCGGCCGCGCGGGCGACCAGGTCGTCGTGCCGGGCGGCGAGCTCGGCGCGCAGGCCGACCAGCCGGAGCACCAGTCCGGCCTGCGCGGCCAGGCCGGAGAAGAGCCGCTCCTCGACGGTGGTCAGCGGCTGGTCCGGGCGCTCCTGCAGGCGGAAGACGCCGAGCACCTGCCCCCCGTGGCGCACCGGGAGGGTCCGGCGCCGGTCACCGGTGACGTCCCGCACGCCATCGACCGGCTCCGGCGGCTCCGGCGGCCCCGGCGGCTCCGGCGGCGTCGCGTCCGCCGCGGCGTCCGGCGGCCAGGTGGCGGCGAGGGTCAGCCGGTCCTGCACGGTGAGCCACACCTGGGTCCACTCGGCTGCGGTGCCCTCGCCGAGCACGGTGGCCATCCGGCCGGGCAGCTCCTCGGTGGTGTACCCGCCGGTGACGGTCTCGGAGAAGCGGCTCAGGACGTCGTACGGCGACGGGGTGCCGCCGTCGACCAGCCGGCGGGCGACCTGGTCGAGCCGGCGCTGCACCGGCTCGAAGCCCAGGGCGACCACGGCCGTGGCGAGGACCGAGAGCGTGAGGTCGGGGGAGTCGGTCCGCCCGACGAGGGCGCCGCCGCCGAGGACTACCACGACGTACGTCGCCACGACGAACCCGGCGAGACCGCCGAGCACCACGAGCCGGCCGAGCAGGTCACCCCGGGACCGGCTCGGCGAGCTGCGGGGCCGTCGTGGCATGGCAGCAGTCTGCTCCCGCGGCGGGTCGCCGCGGAGGATCCGAGCCGAACCCCCGGGGTGGGGCTGGCCGCACGTCTGCCCGCCCAGTGCTCGTCGGCTGCACTCACCGGTCACGCGCACCGCCTCATCGGCGCGGCCGCCGATCCGCGGTGCCCTGGGACCAGACCGCGAAGGAGCGGCACCCACCCGTCCAGCCATCGTGCCCACGCACAAGGAGCCCAGATGACCAGCACCACGCACGCCCCCACCACCCCCGTCTCCACCAGCAGCGCGGCCCGGGCCGTCGGCGTCAGCAAGCAGTACGGGGAGGGCGACGCCGCCGTGCACGCCCTCGACGACGTGTCCGTCACCCTGCAGGCCGGCCAGTTCACCGCGATCATGGGCCCGTCCGGGTCGGGCAAGTCGACCCTGTTGCACGTGCTGGCCGGTCTCGACCGGCCGACGTCGGGCCAGATCTTCCTCGGCGACACCGAGATCGCGGCGCTCAACGACAAGAAGCTGACGCTGCTCCGCCGCGACCAGATCGGCTTCATCTTCCAGTCGTTCAACCTGCTGCCGACGCTGACCGCGGCCGAGAACATCGAGTTGCCGATCCGCATCGCCGGGCGGAAGCCCGATGCCTTGTGGATCAAGTCGGTGGTCGAGACGGTCGGGCTCACCGACCGCCTCGGCCACCGGCCCTCCGAGCTCTCCGGCGGTCAGCAGCAGCGCGTCGCGGCCGCCCGGGCGCTCGCCAGCAGGCCGCAGGTCGTCTTCGCCGACGAGCCGACCGGCGCGCTGGACTCGCGGTCCGGGGCCGAGCTGCTCGGCTTCCTCCGCAAGGCCGTGCAAGAGATGGGCCAGACCGTCGTCATGGTCACCCACGACGCCAACGCCGCGGCCTACGCCGACCGGGTCCTGTTCCTCGCCGACGGCAACATCGTCGACGAGATGCAGGACCCCACCGCCGACCGCGTCCTCGACTACATGAAGCACCTGGGGGACTGACCGATGTTCACCGCAACCCTGAGAGGGATGTTCGCGCACAAGCTGCGCCTCGCCCTCACCACCGCCTCGATCGCGCTCGGTGTCGCGTTCCTGGCCGGCACCCTCATCCTCACCGACACCATGAAGGTCGCCTTCGAGCAGCTGTTCGGCAAGGTGACCTCGGGCACCGACGCCGTGGTCCGCCAGGAGGCCGCGTTCGACCAGTCGTCGGGCGTCGGCCTCAGCCGGGGACCCATCGACGCCGGCGTGCTGGACAGGGTCCGCTCGGTCGACGGCGTCCGCGCCGCCGAGGGCAGCATCAGCGGCTACGCGCTGCTGACAGACACCGAGGGCAAGGCGATCACCACCGCCGGGGGCGCCCCGACGATGGGCTACAACCTGCCCGACGACGAGCAGCTCCGCGGCGAGACCGTCATCCGCACCGGTCACGCCCCGCAGGGTCCGCACGAGGTGGCCATCGACGCCAGCTCGGCCGAGGACCACGACATCGCCCTGGGCTCGACCATCAAGGTCCTGTTCCGCGGGCCGACCGAGGAGTTCACCCTGGTCGGCACCGTCGGCTTCGGCGACAGCAAGGACCTCGGCGGCACGACGGCCGCCTACTTCGACACCGACACCGCGGCGCAGGTCCTGGGTCAGCCGGGGACGTACGACTCGATCGGCGTCAGCGCCGCGGACGGCGTCAGCGACAAGGCGCTGACGCACCGTCTGGACACCGTGCTGCCCGACGGCGCGGAGGCGGTGACCGGTGCTGCGGTGGCCAAGGAGTCGTCCGACGCCGTCAACGAGGACCTGGCGTTCGTCACCATCATGTTCGGCATCTTCGCGGGCATCGCGCTGTTCGTCGGCTCGTTCATCATCTGGAACACCTTCACGATGATCGTCAGCCAGCGGTCCCGCGAGATCGCACTGCTTCGCGCGGTCGGTGCCACCCGGCGCCAGGTCATGCGCAACCTCGTCGCCGAGGCGTTCCTGCTCGGCGTCTTCGCCTCCGCCGTCGGGCTGGCGCTCGGCGTCGGCGTCGCCAAGGGGCTGACGTTCCTGATGGACGCCGTCGGGTTCAGCCTGCCCAGCACCGCCACCCAGCTCCAGCCGCGCACGATCGTGGTCTCGCTGCTGGTCGGCACCGTCGTGACCGTCGTCGCCTCCCTGGTGCCCGCCCGCCGGGCCACCAAGGTGCTGCCGGTCGAGGCGCTGCGCGAGGCCACACCCGGCTCCCGTGCGCCGTCGAAGACCCGGATCGCGCTGGGCACCCTGCTCGGCGGTGCCGGTCTGGCCGGCGTCCTCGTCGGGCTCTACTCCGGCGGAGGCGGCAAGCTGACCATGCTCGGCATTCTCGGGCTGGTCGTCGGCGTCCTCACCCTGATGCCGCTGGCAGCCCGCCCGCTCGCCTCCGCGATCGGCGCACCCCTGCGGCTGCGGGGCGTCCCGGGCGACCTGGCCCGGCAGAACGCGATGCGCAACCCGCGTCGCACCGCGTCCACGGCGGCGGCCCTGATGATCGGGCTGACCTTGGTGGTCAGCATGGGCGTGTTCGCCTCCTCGCTGAAGGCGTCCTTCTCGGACATCCTCGGCGACTCGACGAACGCCGACCTCTACCTGACCACGGCCAGCGCGCAGGCCGAGGGCTACAGCCCGGAGGCCAGCAAGGCCGCCGCGGCCGTGCCCGGGGTGAAGCTGGTGTCACCGACGGGCTTCGGTGAGGCACAGATCGCCGGGGCGACGACCTTCTACTCGTCGGTCGACCCGGCGACGGCGGAGGCCGCCCTCGACCTCGACGTCGCCTCGGGCAGTGCGAGCGACCTCGGGGCCGACGGCGTGCTGGTGAAGCAGAAGGTCGCCAAGGCCAACGGCTGGCAGGTGGGCGACACGGTGCCCGCGGTGTTCGCCCAGACCGGCGAGCACGACCTGCGCATCGCCGGCATCTACAACCGCACCGGCGGCTTCATCGAGTCGGACTACATCCTGGGCCTCCCGGCGCAGGAGGCGTTCGCCGGCGAGCGGCTGGACGCCAACGCGATCGTGATGCTGGACAAGGGCGCCGGTCTCACCGAGGTCAAGGAGCGGATCGCCGCGGCGCTGGCCGACCACCCGGACACCCAGGTGCTCGACCAGGAGGAGTTCGAGAAGGTCGCGAGCGGCTTCATCGACCAGCTGCTCACCTTCGTCAGCGTGATGCTGCTGCTCGCGGTGTTCATCGCGCTGCTCGGCATCGTCAACACGCTGGCGCTGTCCGTGCACGAGCGGACCCGCGAGCTGGGCCTGCTGCGCGCCGTCGGTGCCACCCGCGGCCAGGTGCGGGCGATGGTCCGCTGGGAGTCGGTCGTGATCTCGCTGATCGGTGCCGCTGCTGGCGCCGTCCTCGGCACCGGGATCGGCATCACGCTGGCCCAGGCGCTCAAGGACGAGGGGATCAAGGCGATCTCCGTCCCGGTGCCGCAGATCGCGCTTTACGTCGCACTGGCTGCCGTGGCAGGCGTGCTCGCCGCGGTCGGCCCGGCCAGGTCCGCCGCCCGGGTCGACGTCCTCAAGGCGGTGGTCACCGACTGAGCCACCGACCTCGAGACCTCTGACCCCCGACCCTTCGACCCGCCGGCGGGGCTGCGACACAGAACCTGTGCCGCAGCCCCGCCGGCTCGCTGTGCCGGGACCCTGGGTCGGGCTACCGCCAGACCGCGGCGACCTGCTTGCGGTAGCCGCGGTCGAACACCGTGGTGAGGACCGCCAGCACCGGGCCGGGCACCTCGCCGGAGCCCGCCGCACGCTCCTGGGGCGAGGCGCCGTCAAGGACCCAGGCCAAGAACCGGCCGCCGCGGGCCGGGCCGACCTTGGCGAACTCCTTGGGCCATCGCCTTGATCTGCGGGGCCTCCCGGTTCGCCAGGTAGACCGGCTCGATCTCGGCCTCCTCGTGCTCCAGGTGGGCGACGGTGACCTGCCGAAGGTTCTGCATCGCCCCCAGCGCAGCCGACGCCTCCGGCGCGCCCGGGCTGCGGGTCAGCACCTCGAGGGCGGCCCGCGCGTCGGCGAGGGCGGCCGCCATGACGTCGTGCTCGGCGTCCAGGGCGGTGAGCAGCTCGGGGGCGACCCCCACCTTCTGCAGAGCGGGCCAGGCGATCCGGTGCTCGCCCTCGTGATGGTGGGTGAGCTGGTCGTCGAAGTTCGCCCATGCCCGGCTCAGCTGCTGCGCCCGCGAGGCGTCGCCGGGCCGGAAGGCCTCGAGCGCGGTGATGAAGCGGGTGAGGTCCCGCCGGACCGCCCCGTGGATCGCCCGGTTCATGCTCATGCCAGCCATGGCGCGACCCTAGCCATCCGCACTCCCGCGCCGCCCATCCGCGAGGTGATCGGCAGCAGACGTCTCCGTGGAGACGCGCGCTGCGCCAGAGACGTTTCCGCGGAAGCTCTCTGCGTCAGATCGGCAGCTATCGCCGACCGTGAGGCGACGCAATCCGGGTGTCCAGTGTCCGCCATAGCGCCGTTGTAGCTCGGGTAGGCACCAGTCCTCGCCTGTCACTCGACGACGACAAGTCACAGATCCGCAGAGACAGTCCATCTCCCAGTCCGGCACGCCGGTTGTTGTGGCGTAGTCGCTGGTGAGCTCTTCTCCCGGCTCGATGTCGCGCCGCGCCGAGAAGGAGTAGGGGTCTACGTACCAGAGGTTCGGGTCGCAGCTGTGGTTGCCGTAGTGCACGGGATCGCCGGACGGGATGACCAAGTGGAGGTTGTTGTCGACCGTGATCGTGTCTACGTATGTCTGGGCAGGATCAGCGGCTGCGGTCGCAAGGCGTGCTCTCAAGTCCTCGTCGCTAACCAGTTGTCCGCCCAGCCGCAGCACAACCGTGCCGAGGGAGAGGGCGTCTGCGCTGAACAGACCCAAGCCTTCGACAGGCGAACGCCGTACCGTCACCGAGGGGTGAACCCAGCAGCCCGATGGCGGTAGAGGAACAGTCACGACCGCCATCTTGCCGCGGCCCGCCAGAGCTCATGTCAGTCAACACGTAGCCGGTTCCGGTCGGTCGCGACAGCCGCCGAGCGAGTGCTCGGATCCTCGACGGCCTCGGGCGGACCCTCGACGGCTGAGGGTCCGCCCGGACGCCGGGTGACCGGCTCAGCGACGTACCAGCGTCGCGTCGAAGAACCCCACGACGCGGCGCTCGTAGGCCTTGGGGTGCGCGGTGATGCCCTGGATGTGCATCGCGTCGTCGATCCGCCAGATCGATGCCGGGCCGCCGGCGAGCCGGCGGTACTCCGGATTCATGATCTCGAGGTTGCCGCCGTTCGGCGCCCAGATCAGCAGCACGGGTGCCTCGACGCGAGGCATCAGGTCGGTGAGCTTGGCCGGCGGAGCCGAGTTCGCGAAGACCGAGAGCGCGGCCGCCTTGACCACGAGCGTGGGCAGTCCCTGGGCGAGCTGGCCGGCGGTGAGCTCCTCGAGCTCCTCGCCGAGCGACCGGGTGCCCGCACCCTCCGAGACGACAGCGTCGAGCCGGCCGGACTCCGCGGCGGCCTGCAGCATCAGCTCGCCGCCGACCGAGAGGCCGATCCCGCCGATCCGGTCGGGGTCGACGTCGGGGCGGTCCTCGAGGAAGTCGACGGCCGCGTCGATGTCCTTGGTGCCGCCCCAGCCGAAGAGGTTGGACTCGCCCTCGCTGTCGCCCTCGCCGCGGCGGTCGAAGAGCAGCACGCCGTAGCCGTGCCGCACGAGCAGCCGGGTGTGCTTCTGCGGCCCGCCACGCCCGGGGAAGGCGATGACGGCGGCGCCGTTGCGGGAGGGCACGTACCACCCGGTGAGCTCGAGGCCGTCGCTGGTGTGCAGGACGACGTCCTCGTGCGGCGCGCCGAGGTGCGCCGCCGGCACGGTGTGGGTGATCGAGTGGGTGGCCAGCCAGGCGATGCCGACCGGCAGGACCAGGTAGAACCCGACCACCGGCACCAGCGAGAGCATCAGCGCCCGACGGGTCCAGCGCCAGGCCGGGTGGTCGTCCCGGCGCCGCGAGGTCCACAGAAGGGTCAGCCCGAGGCCGACCAGGACCAGCCCCGCGGGGATGGTCGGCAGGCCGGTGAGGTCGGTCCCCGACGGGCCGACCGAGACCGCATGGTGGCCGGCGCCGGTCGCGCCGGCGACGACGAGAACCGCGCCGAGCGGAACCGCCACGAAGGCCTGCCAGCCGGCACGGAGCCGGGGCCAGGCCACCGCGAGGGCGGCCAGCACCAGCACCGGCACGACACCGCTCGCGAGGTGGTCGATCCGGGACGTCCCGGCGGCCGGCCGGAGCAGGCTGTCGTCCACCACGTGCAGCGCCATCACCCCGCTGGCGGCCACGAAGAGCGCGTGTCCCAGGTCGCGCACCTGCCACAACGAGGGGCGCGGCGGGGGGCGCCGAGCGGCGTCGGGGGTGGGCGCGGCACGGTCGGACAGGGGTCCGAGCGCGGTCGTCGAGGTCATGCGTACGACGCTAGGAACTCCGGTCGACGACCGGCAGGGAGCGACCCGCACGACGAAGGGGCCAGCCCACGGGTGTCCGGTGGCTGGCCGCCCGCCCCGGACACGGGGCCGGCGGGGCTCCGGTTCAGCAGGTGAGCCGGAGCCCCGCCAGCGGGGTGAGGGTCGGTCAGACGAGCGCAGGCTCGCGCTCCAGCTCCTCCTCGTCCTCTCGTCGTCGCCGGCCGCACGCGGCACCGGCAGCGTGACCGGGTCGGCGTGGGTGCCCTCGAGGTCGATCGTCGGCAGCCTCCGGTCCAGGGACCGGGGCAGCCACCGGGCGCGGTGACCGAGCAGGCTCATCGCCGCCGGGACGAGGACCATGCGGACCAGCGTGCTCACCCCACGTCGGGAGTGCGGCCATCCCGTGGCGGGCCGTCCCGCGCGCCGTCGAGCGCGCCCCTCAGCGCGCCGGCCCGACCGCCTCGAGGTAGGCGAGGACCGCCATCACCCGCCGGTTGACCTCGCGCTCGTCGACCAGACCGAGCTTCTGGAACACCGACCCGATGTGCTTCTCCACGGCCCGGTCGCTCATGAAGAGCGTCTTGGCGATGGTGGCGTTGTTGCGGCCGCTCGCCATCTCCTGCAGCACCTCGCGCTCCCGGTCGGTGAGTCCGAGCAGCGGGGAGCGGTCCTCGGCGGACTTGCGGGCGAGCAGCCCCTCGACGACGCGGGGGTCCAGCGAGGAGCCGCCGCGAGCGACCTCGTGCAGGGCTCGGACCAGCTCCTCGAGGTCGGAGACCCGCTCCTTGAGCAGGTAGCCCAGCCCGGCCACCCCGTCGGCGAGCAGCTCGAACGCGTAGTCCTCCTCGACGTACTGCGAGAGGACGACCACCCCGGTGCTCGGGAACTCGGCCCGGATCCGCTTGGCCGCGACGATGCCCTCGTTGGTGTGGGTCGGTGGCATCCGGATGTCGGTGAGCACGGCGTCAGGGGACAGCTCGGCCACCAGCTTGACCAGGGAGTTCGGGTCGGCCGCGGTGCCGACCAGCTCGATGTCGTCGGCCTCCGCGAGGAGGGCGGACACACCCTCGCGGACCAGGTAGTTGTCGTCGGCGAAGACGACGCGCAGGACCATGTCCGGGACTGTAACGGCGGCGGCGGTCGGCTGCTCGCGCTCGCCAGGGCATCAGAAGGGCAGGTGGCGGCCGGCCGGCGACCGCAGGTCCAGCGACTGCTGCGTCGAGCGGGTGGTCCGCTTGACGATCTGCTGCTGCTTCATGCCGGTCACTCCTCTCGGGCGCTCGTGCTGCTGACGTGCTCGAAAACTAGGCGCGGGGGACGGCGAACGGCATCGGGAAGACCACCTAGGTCCGGGGGCGGGATGCCTCAGATCGAGGGGGCAGCCGCACCGTCCGGGGTGGGGCTGCCACCGGCACCTAGCCTGGGCGGGTGCTTAGGCCTTCCCGACCGGTTGCCGCGACCCTCGCGCTCCTGGTGACGGCGGGGCTGCTGGCCGCCTGCTCCGGAGACCCGGCCGACAGGGGAGCGGAGACGCCACGGTCCGGTGCGGCGGGGACCGCCACCTCCGCAGGCGAGAGCGCCTCGCCCGCCACGCCGAGCCCGACTGGTGGGACCGAGGTCTACGTGGCGGTGGGCGCGAGCGAGACGGTCGGAGTCGGCGCGGACGACCCGTCCACCGAGGGCTGGCCCCGCGTCCTGCACGAGCGGGCCCTGCCGCAGAGCCGCTTCGTCGACGTCGGGGTCGCTGGGAGCACCCTGCAGGCGGCGCTGAGCGCCCAGCTGCCCTCGGCGCTGGCAGCCCGGCCGGACGTGGTGACGGTCTGGCTGGCCGTCAACGACGCCGTTGCCGGTGTCCCGGTGGCGCGCTACGAGCGGCAGCTCACCGGCCTGGTACGGGCGCTGCGACAGGGCGGCCGGGCGGTGGTGCTCGTCGGCAACGTGCCGGACCTGTGGCGGCTGCCGGCCTACCGGGCCTGCCTGGCCGGGAGCGGTGGGCGCCCGGTGGACGGCGTGAGCTGTCGGCTGCCGGTGGTTCCGCCACGGGCCCAGGTGAAGGCCACGGTGCGGGCGTTCAACGCCGCTATCGCCCGGGTCGTACGTGGTCAGGGCGCTCGGCTGGTCGATCTCGCCCGGGAGGACGACCTGGCGGGGTTGACCGCGGCAGACGGCTTCCACCCGAGCACCGAGGGGCACCGGGAGATCGCTCGGGTGTTCGCCCGGGAGCTCCGTCGCGCCGGCGGCTGAGTCAGCCGGACCGCTGCCGTGGCAGGAAGCGGTCGGCCGGTCACCCGGCGTGGTCATTTGTCGCGTGACCTGCGGAGACCTATCCTTCCGGCACCGTCGCGCCACAAGATCGGCGCGGTTCGCCAGGTAGTCGCCGGCAAGGGGGCCGTGATGGCGGAGCAGAGCAGGGGCACGAGCACGACCGGCGCGGGCCGCCCGTCCCGGGTGCGCTCGGTGGTCGCCGCCGCCCGGACCGCCGTCCGTCGAGCGTCGGCGCCGGTGCGCCGCCCCGCGGCGCCCTCGCCCGCGCGCGCCGCCACGGCGACGAGATCCACCAAGGCAGCGAAGGCGGCGAAGACAGCGAAGACGGCGAAGGTGACGAAGGCCACGACGGCCACGAGGAAGGCCGCGTCGGCGAAGAAGTCGGCACCCGCCAAGAAGACCGCAGCGAAGAAGGCGGCACCGGCGAACAAGACGGCAGCGAAGAAGGCGGCACCGGCCAAGAAGACCAGAGCGAAGAAGGCGGCACCCGCCAAGAAGACCAGAGCGAAGAAGGCGGCACCGGCGAAGAAGGTCGCCGCCACGAAGAAGGCAGCGCCCGCCAAGAAGACGGCCGCCACGAAGCAGGCCGCCACGAAGAAGGCAACGCCCGCCAGGAACAGCGGCGCCAAGAAGTCGGCGCCCGCCAAGAAGACGGCGCCCGCCAAGAAGACGGCCGCCACGAAGAAGCTGACCCCGGCCAAGAAGGCGCCCGCGGCCACGAAGACGGCCCCCGGGCTGGCGGCTCCGGCGACGAAGAACGCTGCGACGAAGGCGGCGCCGGCCACCAAGCGCGCCGCGCAGAAGGCGCCGCCGGCCGCCGCTCCGTCCACGACTCCCGCGCCCGTCCCTCCGGTCAAGCCGGTGCCCCAGACCGCTGCGTCCCGGGCAGCCGCGAAGAAGGCCCTGGAGGAGGGCCGGCCGGTCGCCGCGGCGAAGAAGCAGGTCAGCCGTCCGTCGGCGGCCCGTCGCTCGGCAGGTCCGGCCGGTCCCTCGGCGGGACCCCAGGCGCTGGTGGTGCGGGCCGACGAGGACCCGTGGACCAAGGGCGAGCTCAACGGGGTGCGCACCGAGCTGCGGGACGAGGTCCGCCGGCTGCGGGACGAGCTGGACATGGCCGAGCACGAGATCGACGACATGCTGCGCGACTCCGGCGACGGCGCCGGCGACGACGCGGCTGACGCCGGCAGCAAGACCTTCGAGCGTGAGCACGAGATGTCGTTGGCCAACAACACCCGTGACATGCTGGTGCAGGCGGAGCGCGCTCTCGCCCGCATCGGCAACGGCACCTACGGCGTCTGTGAGAACTGTGGCAACCCGATCGGCAAGGCTCGCCTGCAGGTGTTTCCCCGGGCGACCCTGTGCATGACGTGCAAGCAGCGCGAGGAGCGCCGCTGAACGAGCCCGATCCGTCGGCCCCGGCGTCGGTCGGGGACCGCGGCCTCGGCCGGCTGCCCCTCCTGCTCGCCGTGGCGGCCGGCGTGCTCGCTCTCGACGTCGTCAGCAAGCTGCTGGCCGTCGAGGAGCTCAGCGACCGGGAGCCGGTCAGCCTGCTCGGCGGGCTGCTCACCCTCCGGCTGGTCCGCAACCCGGGCGCGGCGTTCGGGATGGCCCAGGGCATGACGATCGTCTTCACCTGCGTCGCCGTCGCCGTGGTCCTCGTGATCCTGCGGATGGCCCGCCGCCTGACCAGCGCATGGTGGGCGGTGGCGCTCGGACTCGTGCTCGGGGGAGCACTGGGCAACCTGATGGACCGGCTGCTCCGCAGCCCCGGCCCCGGTCGCGGGCACGTCGTCGACTTCCTCGAGCTGCCGCGGTGGCCGGTGTTCAACCTGGCGGACTCGGCCATCGTGGTCGCCGGCGTGCTCATGGTGGTGCTCTCCGCGCGGGGGGTCGATGCGCTCACTGACCACGAGCAGGCCGGGGCCGAGGACGAACCGCCCCGAACCATGCCACCGGACGCCTGAGGCGCAAGTTCCTCGAGATTCGGGTGAACCGAACGGGCCGCTCGGGACTCTTACAGGTGTGGGACTCGACCGACGGGGCGGTAGTGTCCGATCCGCACCCATTCATCACAATATGTGGCTTCATGTGACGGATCCCAGACCGTCCGTTACCCTGCTCGTGCTCGATCGGGACCACCGGTCCACGGCACCCACGGCAGGCCAGCTGGCAGTCGGACCGACAGAGGGAGGGGGACCGGTATGAGCTCCGTGGCGCCCGAAGACGCCCTGCGCCAGGGCCTGCCGGTCCGTGACGACCCGACGCAGACCCCGTCCCAGAGACAGCCGCACGGCCCCGCCGAGCGACCCGCCGACCGGCCGGTGGTGGTCTCCCTCGCCGACCGCGCCGTCGCCTCCGACACCCGGTGGCTGCGACGGCTCGGCCGTCGCCTGCTGATCCTGGACGCGGTCCTCGTCACCCTCGCCATCGGCATCGCCCTGGGCTGGGTCTTCGGCCCCGGCTACAAGGCGATCTCGATCACCAGCGAGGTCGCGAACATCCGCCCGACGTCGTACCTCGTCCTCGGCCCGGCACTGGCCCTCGCGTGGGTCCTGTTCCTGCTGATCATCCGGACGTACGACGGGCGGATCCTGGGCGTGGGCGGCGACGAGTACCGCCGGGTCGTCAGGGCCAGCATGTACTTCTGGGGGCTCGTGGCGGTCGTCTGCTACATGAACCGCTTCCAGTTCTCCCGGCTGGCCTTCGGGCTGTCCTTCATGATCGGTACCGCGCTGCTGCTCCTCGGCCGCTGGGCCGCCCGCAAGGTGCTGCACCAGGCGCGGCGGCGCTCCAGCCGCTGGTCGCACCGGGTCCTTGTGGTCGGCGGGCGCGAGGAGGTCGAGGACCTGGTGGCGGAGCTCGAGCGCGAGCCCTACGCCGGGCTCAAGGTCGTCGGTGCCTGCATGCCCCCCGGTGACGCCGTGGCCGGTGCCTCGGTGCCGGTGGTCGGCTCGCTGACCAGCGTCCCTGAGGCGGTCACCCGGCTCGGGGTCGACACGGTCGCGGTCACCGCCTCGCGCGGGCTCACCAGCGGCGTGCTCAAGCGGCTGGGCTGGGACCTGGAAGGCGCCGGCGTCGACCTCGTCGTCGCGCCGGCCCTCACCGACGTGGCCGGCCCCCGGGTGCACGTCCGCCCGGTGTCCGGCCTGCAGCTGCTCTACGTCGAGCAGCCGGAGTTCACCGGGCCCACCCGCGTGGTCAAGGAGGCGTTCGACCGGATCACCGCCGCCGTGGCGCTGATCGCGATCAGCCCGGTGCTCGTGCTCATCGCCGCGGCAATCCGGCTCACCAGCCAGGGCCCGGTCATCTTCCGCCAGGTCCGCGTCGGCCGTGAGGGCGCGATGTTCACCGTCTACAAGTTCCGGACGATGGTGTGCAACGCCGAGGAGATGCTGCCGGACGTCGCCGACGTCAACCACGGCAACGGCCTGCTCTTCAAGCGACACGACGACCCGCGGGTCACCCCGGTCGGCCGGTTCCTGCGCCGCTTCAGCCTCGACGAGCTGCCGCAGCTGGTCAACGTGCTCCTCGGCGACATGAGCATGGTCGGGCCCCGCCCGGCGCTGCAGAGCGAGACCGAGCAGTACGGCCGGGCGACCTCCCGCCGCCTGCTGGTCAAGCCGGGCATCACCGGCCTTTGGCAGGTGAGCGGCCGGTCCGACCTGTCCTGGGAGGACAGCGTCCGGCTCGACCTCTACTACGTCGAGAACTGGTCGTTCGCGGGCGACATCCAGATCCTCTGGAAGACCCTGCACGCGGTGGTCAGCCGCCGCGGGGCGTACTGACCTCGCCGACCGGCCGGACGGAGTCGGTGCCGGCCGCGGCTACCCTCGGCAGGTGAGCGACCACCGCACCCTGCCGGTGCCCGAGGGCCTGGCCGGGGAACGCCTGGACGCGGCGCTGTCGCGGCTCTTCGGGGTGTCCCGCTCCAAGGCGGCCGAGCTGGTGGTGGCCGGCGACGTCCTCGTCGACGGCGCCCGGGCCAGCAAGTCCGACCGGGTGCACGCCGGCTCCTGGCTGGACGTCACCCTCCCGCCGCCGCCCTCGGCCCCGGTAGTCGTCGCCGAGCCGGTGCCAGGGATGACCGTGGTCCATGACGACGACGACATCGTGGTCGTCGACAAGCCGGTCGGCGTCGCCGCCCACCCCAGTCCCGGCTGGACCGGCGCGACAGTCGTCGGCGGGCTCGCCGCAGCGGGGTACCGGGTGTCCACCAGCGGTGCGGCCGAGCGGCAGGGTGTCGTGCACCGGCTCGACGTGGGCACCAGCGGCCTGATGGTCGTGGCCAAGTCGGAGCGGGCCTACACAGTCCTCAAGCGGGCCTTCAAGGACCGCGAGGTCGACAAGACGTACCACGCCCTCGTCCAGGGCCACCCGGACCCGCTGACCGGCACCGTCGACGCCCCCATCGACCGCCACCCGACGGCGGACTGGAAGTGGGCCGTCGTCGCCGGCGGCAAGCCCAGCATCACCCACTACGACACCCTCGAGGCGCACCGGTCGGCCAGCCTGCTCGAGATCAACCTCGAGACGGGGCGCACCCACCAGATCCGGGTGCACATGGCGGCGCTGCGGCACCCCTGCGTCGGCGACCTCACCTACGGCGCCGATCCCACGCTGGCCGCCCGGCTGCGCCTCGAGCGGCAGTGGCTGCACGCGGTGCGGCTCGGGTTCGAGCACCCGGGCACGGGGGAGCGCCTGGACCTGACCAGCACCTACCCGGATGACCTGGCCACGGCGCTCGAGCGGCTCCGGGCGGAGTCGTGAGGGGTGGCACCCCCGCGCGGACGATCCGGGTCGCGCAGGACGAGAGCGACCGGGCCGCGGCCTACCGGGTCCGCTACGACGTGTTCGTCACCGAGCAGCAGGTGCCGGCCGAGCTGGAGCTGGACGAGCTGGACGAGACCGCCGACCACTTCGTGGCCTACGACGACGGCCGGGCCGACCGTGCCGTGGGCGCCGGCCGCCTGGTCGTCGAGCCGGCCGGCTTCGCCGACGCGGACCCGGCGCTGGGACCGGTCGGCCACCTCGGCCGGCTGGCCGTGCGGCCCGAGACCCGCGGCACCGCACTGGGCGTCGCCCTGGTCGCGGCGATCGAGGCCCGGGCCGCCGAGCGGGGACTGCGGGTGGTCGTCCTCTCGGCCCAGACCCACGCGCTGGGGTTCTACGAGCGGCTCGGCTACACGGCGCACGGGCCGGTCTTCGACGACGCCGGCCTGCCGCACCGCTGGATGACCAAGCTGCTCGGCTGACCCTGGCCGGCCGGCACCGGTTGTGCAGCAGCACTCCACGAGGATGCCCGGCTGCCGAGCCAACCCGTGGCCGCGGCCCCGCGAAGTGTCCGCCGTCCCCTAACCGCCCCGAACGCCCCGCATGATCGTTTGCGACGTCCGCGTCCGCGACACGCCATTGGTCGGGCGTGTCGCCCCCAGGAACGTCGCAAACGATCACCACAGAGGGCTGCGTCAGTGGCCCGGGCGTGCGCGCGGCCGCTCACGGGACTCGCTTGAGTCGCTGGAGTCGCTCAGGTCGGTCGGAGGATCCAGGAGTCCTTGGCCCGGTCGCGCGCAGTGCCCCGTCGGTGGGCGGCCTGCAGCCGGGCCACCAGTCGCCGCCGGTGCGGCCAGAGGTCGAGCGACGTCGACCGGGTCACCTCGAGGTTGAGCCCCTCGACGTCCTCTTCCCGGACGTTGTCCGCCGTGTGCTGCGCCAGCTCGCGGTGCTGCGACCCGTCGTACTCGCCGACCGTGCCGGCCTCCGGGTCGACCAGGTCGGTGCGGGCGACGAACCGACCGTCGAGGTCGAGGACCACCGGGTTGACCAGCGGTACCGGCAGGCCTGCCTCGACCACCCATACGTAGCGCAGCCGACTCTCCGGACTCGACTCCGCCCGTCCGTCGACGAGGCTCACCGCCAGCCTGGCCTGCGGCACACCCTTGAGCCCGCACATCCGGGCCAGCACCGCGGTCAACCGCTCGCGGGTCGTGAGCCCGGCCCGAACGGTCGAGTCGGCAGCCACCAGACCCGCCTCGACGCCGTGGAAGCGCATGATGTCCAGGCAGCTGCGCTCGGCGGAGGTAACCAGCACGCCGGCGTGCTCGACGAGGTCGATCGCCAGGATCGTGCTCCGGTCGACCACCAGGCCCGGTCGTGACCGCAGCCGGCCGACCGGCCCGGTGCACACGGTGATCGGCAGCAACGTCGCACCGGCGGGCCCGGTGCGTCCGTCGAGAGCGTCGACGCCCAGCCAGCGAAGCGCTGCCCACCCGCCGAGCGGAACCTCAATCGGGATCAGGCGGCGGACTGCTGCCACCCGGACATCGGTGTCGCCGGAGACGAGCAGTGCCTCGTCCAGCAGTCGCGGGGACGGGAGGTGCAGCACCCGTCAACCCTGGTGAGGTGCCGACAGCCCGCCGGGCTCGGGACCAGATCTGTGGACGACCCGGCCGGCCCGCCCGCTGTGGACGACGTACCCATCCTTGATCGTTTGCGGCGAACCCGACCGCGACACGCCGAACCAACGGCGTGCCCCGACCTCGCGTGTCGCAAACGATCATGGGAGACGGGTGCGGCCAGCGTCGCGAACGATCAAGGGGGTCGGTCCCGGATCGGACAGGTCGGGAGCGCCGGCGGGAGGGTCGCGGGGCCGACACGCCGACCGGCCTGGGACCTTCGCCGGCTGGCCTCGGACGGTCGCACCTCGGACCTAGACTCCACCCGGACACCAGCCCACCGACCAGCAGCCATCCACCCGATCGAGGCCGCCAGCACCATGGGATCCCGAGACTCGTTCGTGCACCTGCACGTGCACACCGAGTACTCCATGCTCGACGGCGCGGCCCGCGTGGACGACCTGTTCCAGGAGTCGGCGGCGATGGGGATGCCTGCCCTGGCGATGACCGACCACGGCAACGTGTTCGGCGCCTACGACTTCTGGAAGAAGGCCACCGCCGCCGGGGTCAAGCCCATCATCGGCGTCGAGGCCTATGTGACCCCGCGCACCCACCGCAGCGACCGCACCCGGGTCAAGTGGGGCCAGGGTGGCGGCGACGACGTGTCCGGCGGCGGCGCGTTCACCCACATGACGCTGCTGGCCGAGTCCACCGCCGGCATGCACAACCTGTTCCGGCTCAACAGCCGGGCCAGCCTCGAGGGCTTCTTCTACAAGCCCCGGATGGACCGCGAGCTCCTCCAGCAGTACTCCGGCGGGCTGATCGCCACCACCGGCTGCCCGTCCGGCGAGGTGCAGACGTTCCTCCGGCTCGACAAGTACGACCAGGCGCGAGCGGCGGCGGCGGAGTTCCGCGACATCTTCGGCGCCGGCAACTACTACCTCGAGCTGATGGAGCACGGCCTGGAGATCGAGGCCCGGGTCCGGGCCGACCTGCTCCGGCTGGCCCAGGACCTCGCCCTGCCGGTCGTGGCCACCAACGACCTGCACTACACCCGCAAGGAGGACGCCCCGGCCCACGAGGTGCTGCTGTGCGTCCAGTCCGGGTCGACGATGGCCGACCCCAACCGGTTCAAGCTCGACGGCGACTCCTACTACCTCAAGTCGCCCGAGGAGATGCGCCGTGTCTGGCGCGACCTGCCCGAGGCGTGCGACAACACGCTGCTCATCGCCGAGCGGTGCGAGGTGTCCTTCACCGAGGGCGAGGGGCGCTACATGCCGCGCTTTCCGGTGCCCCAGGGCGAGTCGGAGCAGTCGTGGTTCGTCAAGGAGGTCGAGCGGGGTCTCGTCGCGCGCTACCCCGCGGGCATCCCGGAGGACGTACGTCGCCAGGCGCTCTACGAGACCGACGTCATCTGCTCCAAGGGCTACGCGGGCTACTTCCTGGTCGTCGCCGACTTCATCAACTGGGCCAAGGAGCAGGCCATCCGGGTCGGGCCGGGCCGTGGGTCCGGAGCCGGCTCGATGTGCGCCTACGCGATGCGGATCACCGACCTCGACCCGCTGCAGCACGGCCTGATCTTCGAGCGCTTCCTGAACCCCGAGCGCATGTCGATGCCCGACTTCGACGTCGACTTCGACGAGCGCCGTCGCGGCGAGGTCATCCGCTACGTCACCGACAAGTACGGCGACGACCGGGTGGCCCAGATCGTCACCTACGGCACCATCAAGGCCAAGCAGGCGATGAAGGACTCGGCCCGGGTCCTCGGCTACCCCTACGC
>DATHAP010000114.1 GCA_035489715.1 Actinomycetes bacterium | reverse complement strand
CCGCAGCGCACAGACAGTGAGGCTCAGCGGCCCTGGTTCTTGACCGCCTCGATCGAGGCGGTCGCCGCGTCGGGGTCGAGGTACTCCCCACCGGTGGTGACCGGTCGCATGCTCTCGTCCAGGCGGTAGAGCAGCGGGATGCCGGTGGGGATGTTCAGCGCCGCGATGTCGTCGTCGGAGATGCCGTCGAGGTGCTTGACGAGCGCGCGCAGGGAGTTGCCGTGTGCGACGACCAGCACGGATTGGCCGGCCCGCAGGTCGGGCACGACGGAGTCGTACCAGTAGGGCAGCATCCGCGCAACGACGTCCTTGAGGCACTCGGTGCGGGGCTTCACCTCGTCGGGCAGCGCGGCGTACGCCGGGTCACTCACCTGCGACCACTCGTCGTCGTCCGCGAGCGGCGGCGGCGGCGTGTCGTACGAGCGGCGCCAGAGCATGAACTGCTCCTCGCCGAACTCCTCCATCGTCTGCTTCTTGTTCTTGCCCTGCAGGGCGCCGTAGTGGCGCTCGTTGAGACGCCAGCTGCGCCGCACCGGCAGCCACATCCGGTCGGCGGCGTCGAGGGCGACCTGGGCCGTGTCGATGGCCCGGCGCATGACCGAGGTGTGCAGCACGTCGGGCAGCAGGCCGCGCTCGACGAGCAGCTCGCCGCCACGGCGCGCCTCGGTGCGGCCGAGCTCGGTCAGCCCGACGTCGACCCACCCGGTGAAGAGGTTCTTCTCGTTCCAGTCGCTCTGGCCGTGGCGGAGCAGGACGAGGGGGTACGTCGCACCGTCGCTCATGCCGGGAAGCCTGCCAGAAACCGGGTCGAGCGCTGTCGGGGCGTCCACGTAGCGTGCTGCGGGTGAGTCTGCGCAGCGCCGTCGCCGGCACGGTGGCCGGGCTGCCGAGCCAGTTCTGGTGGCTGTGGACCGGGACGCTGGTCAACCGGGCCGGCGCGTTCGTGCTGCCCTTCCTGGCGATCTACCTCACCGACTCCCTCGGCTACAGCACGGCCTTCGCCGGTCTCGTGCTCGGTGCGGTCGGCCTCGGCGCCGCCGTCGCGAGCCTGGTCGCCGGCGTCCTCGCCGACCGGCTCGGCCGGCGGCCGGTGCTCCTGTGGTCGCAGCTGCTGAGCGCGCTGACGCTCCTCGTGATGGCGTTCTGGACGTCGCCCGCGGCCGTGCTCGCGCTCTCGGTGCTGCTCGGCCTGTCCAGCAACGCGGCCCGCCCGGCGTTCGCCGCGATGGTCGCCGACGTCGTCCCGCCGGCCGACCGGGTGCGCGCCTTCGGCCTGAACTACTGGGCGATCAACCTCGGCTTCGCCACCGCGGCTGTGGGCGGCGGCCTGCTCGCGTCGGCCGGCTACCGCACGCTGTTCATCGGCGACGCCATCACCACGCTGCTGTTCGCCGTCCTCATCTGGGCCAAGGTCCGCGAGAGCCATCCCGGGATGCGGCCCGGGACAGCTGCCCCGGTCCGGTCCACGGGGTCGATGCGCGACGTGCTGCAGGACCACGTCTTCCTCGCCTACATGGGCCTGACGTTCGCCTTCGCGCTCGTCTTCATGCAGCACATGTCGACGCTGCCGGTGCAGATGGCCGACGACGGTCTCACCCCCGCGCAGTACGGCGTCGTCATCTCGCTCAACGCGATCCTCATCGTCCTGGCGACCGTGCCCATCACCCGCTGGGTCGAGCGGTTCGCCACGGCGCGGGTCCTCGCGACGGCGGCGATGTTCATGGCGGTCGGGTTCGCCTCGACGGCGTGGGCGAGCACCATGACGGCGTACGCCCTCACGGTCGTCGTCTGGACCATCGGCGAGCTGATCGGCTCGTCCATCGGACCCGCTGTCGTCGCCGACCTGTCGCCCGCGAGCATGCGCGGCCGCTACCAGGGGGCCTTCGGCCTGACCTTCAGCGGCGCCGCCCTCGTGGCACCGGTGGCCGGCGGCTGGGTCTACGACCACCTCGGCCAGACGGTCCTGTGGCTCGGCTGCGGCGTGCTGTGCGGCGCGGCGGCCGTCGGTCACCTGCTCGCCGGGCCGCCGCGGTCCCGCCGGCTGGACGAGATCCGGGCGGCCGAGCACGCGCCGACCGGCGCGGTGCCGGCCCCCGCACCGGAGGGCCGGGACGAGGCCGAGCAGGCGGTCCGCCGCGGCGGCTGAGCGGCCTGCGGGTCAGCCGTCGGCCGGCGGCGGTGGTGCGGCTCCCGGCGCGAGGTGCCGGAAGGCGGCGAGGTTGTACGTCGGCTCGCCGCGGGACAGCCGCCACTCCCACTCCTTGCGGATCGAGCTGGCGAACCCGAGCTCGAGCAGGGTGTTGAAGGACGAGTCAGCGGCGTCGAGGACCGTGCCGAGCAGCCGGTCGACCTCGGCCGGTGTGACGGCGTGCAGGGGCAGGCGGCCGCTCAGGTAGACGTCACCGAGGTGGTCGAGCGCGAACGCGACGGCGTAGAGGCGGGTGTTGCGCTCGAGCAGCCAGCGGTAGACCGCCTCGTGGTTCTCGTCCGGGTGACGGGCCACGAAAGCGTTGACCGACAGGCTGTGCGCACCCACCACCAGGCTGACGGTCGTCTTGAGCTTGCGCTCGCCGGGGAGGCTGACCACTACCGTGCCGGGCTCCGGCTGCTCGTGCTCGACCTCGCCGTCCCGCAGGGCGCCCAGCAGGACGTCGAGGGCCCGTGCCTGCTCCCCGGTCACCGCTGGCGGACCGTCACCTGTTGACCGCGATGGCCGTCGGCATCGCGCGCTCGGCGAGCACGTCGCCGTAGACGTCCAGCACGCCGGCCGCGGTCGCGCCCCAGCCGAACCTGGCAGCGTGCTCGACGGCGCCGTGACCGAGCACCGCCCGTCGGTGCGGGTCGTCGGTCAGCGCGGCAAGCACCGCCGCGTAGTCGTCGGGGTCGTGGCCGGGCACCAGGAGGCCGGACCGGCCGTCGGCGACCGCCGTGCGCAGCCCGCCGACCGAGGCCGCGACGACCGGCGTCCCGCAGGCCTGCGACTCGATGGCGACCAGACCGAAGGACTCGCTGTAGGAGGGGACGACGGTGACGTCGGCCGCGCGGTACCAGTCAGGGAGCGCGTCCTGCGCCTGCGGCTCGACGAAGCGCACGACGTCGGCAACCCCGAGCTCGGCCGCCAGGGCCTCGAGCGCCCGTGGCTGGCTCAGGCCCGACCCCGAGGGCCCCCCCACGACTGCGACGACCAGCCGCTCGCGCAACGCGGGCCGGAGCTCGAGCAGCCGGGCGGCCGCGCGCAGCAGGACGTCGGGGGCCTTGAGCGGCTGGATCCGGCCGACGAACAGCAGCACGTGCGCGTCGTCGGGGATGCCCAGCCCGGCCCGGGCCCGCGAGCGGGAGCCGGGCGTGAACAGTCCGAGGTCGACGCCCGGCGGCACCCTCACCACCTGGTCCGGGTCGGCGTCGTAGAGCTGGACGAGCTGGTCGGCCTCCTCGGTCGTGCTGGCCACCAGGCGGTCCGCGGCCGCCACCACCTGGGCCTCGCCGATCGCCCGGGCGAGCGGCTCGGGGGCGTCGCCCTCGGCGAGCGTCAGGTTCTTGACCTTGGCCATGGTGTGCATCGAGTGGACGAGCGGGACGTCCCAGCGCTCGGCGGCCAGCCAG
>DATHAP010000113.1 GCA_035489715.1 Actinomycetes bacterium | reverse complement strand
GACGAAGTTGGCCGCGAGCAGGTCGTTGTTGCACGGCACGGTCGGCTCAGGACGTACGGCCAGTGCCTGCTGCACGCGCGCCACCTGAGGGGCGAAGTCCAGGTATCTCGCCGGCATCCGGTAGCCGCGCTCCAGCACGATCCGCTGGTAGCGGCGCTGGACCTCGAACATGTCGAAGTCCGCGACGAACCGCGGCCCGGCGTGCAGCATCCGGACGGCCGTCGCCGCCCGCACCAGGTTGGCGTCGACGTGCAGGTCCTCCGCCCTCAGCGTCCGGCCTTCCACCCACTCGACGACCAGCGCCTGGTGGTGCGGCAGGTAGGCGAGGACGGCCGGGGCGGCACCGCTCTCGGCCGCGCGCAGCGAGTTGGCGTGCTCCGCGTCGCGGTCGATCGCCAGCAGGTCCCCGTCGCTGCTGGAGAGCCGGACGACCGCGGTGCAGCGCGGCGTCGTCACCTTGAAGTTCACGTTGGTGAGCCCGCCCTCGAGCGGCTCGACCGTCCGCGGCTCGTCGCGCAGGAGGTCGAGCTCGTCGACCACCTGCTGCAACCGCTCGGCCGTGCCGGCCACGTCAGACACGTCAGCCACGTCGCCGGAACCTACTAGGCTCCGCCCGTGCCGGCCGAGCGATCGTTGCCCGACGCCGCGCGCGTCGTCGTCATCGGTGGCGGCGTCGGGGGAGCGAGCGTGGCCTTCCACCTCGCCGAGCTGGGCCGGACCGACGTCGTACTGGTCGACCGGTCCGAGCTCACGAGCGGCTCGACCTTCCACTCCGCCGGGCTGGTCGGGCAGCTGCGGGCCGACCCGACGCTGACCCGGATGAACATGTACTCCGTCGAGCTCTACCGGCGGCTGCAGCAGGGCGACACCCCGCCCGGCTGGGTCGAGTCCGGCGGCATCCGCCTCGCCTCGTCGCCCGAGCGGATGGAGGAGATCCGGCGGCAGGTGGGCTGGGCGACGGCGTTCGGGCTGGACCTGCAGGAGATCAGCGCCGCCGAGGCGCACGACCTGTTCCCGCTGATGGACCCGGCCGGCGTCGTCGGCGCGGCCTACCTGCCCAGCGACGGCTACCTCGACCCGTCCCAGCTGTGCTACTCGCTGGCCAACGGCGCCCGCGCGAAAGGCGTGCACGTCCACCCGCACACCCGGGTCGTCGGGATCGACACCGAGCGTGGCCGGGTCACCCGGGTGCGCACCGACCGGGGCGACATCCTGTGCGAGGTCGTCGTCAACTGCGGCGGCATGTTCGCCGCCGAGATCGCGCGACTGGTCGACGTGCGCGTGCCGCTGGTGCCGATGTCGCACCAGTACGTCGTCACGGAGCCGCTCCTGCCGCCGGGCAGCGCCCCCCTGCCGACGCTGCGGGACCCGGACCTGCTCGTCTACTGGCGCCAGGAGGTCGACGGCCTGGTCATGGGCGGCTACGAGCGCGACCCGGCGCCCTGGACGGCCGACCTGCGGAGGTACGACGCGATCCCGGCCGACTTCAACGGGCGCCTGCTGCCGGAGGACTGGGACCGCTTCGAGGAGATCACCGCCAACTCGCAGGTCCGGGTGCCGGCGATGGCCGACGTCGGGCTGCGCAAGGTCATCAACGGCCCCGAGGCCTTCACGCCGGACAACGAGTTCGTCCTCGGCGAGACCGAGGTGGACGGCTTCTTCGTGGCGGCCGGCTTCTGCGCGCACGGCATCGCCGGAGCCGGCGGCATCGGCAAGGTGATGGCCGAGTGGATCGTGTCCGGCGACCCGGGCTTGGACCTGTGGCACATGGACGCGCGGCGCTTCGGCCGGCAGTACAGCTCGCCGTCGTACACGCTGAAGCGGACGATCGAGACCTACGAGACCTACTACGACATCGTCTACCCCGGTCACGAGCGCGAGGCCGGCCGCCCGCTGCGCACGGCGCCGGCCTACGAGTGGCACCGTCAGCACGGCGCCTCCTTCGGTGAGAAGGGCGGCTGGGAGCGGGTCAACCACTACGAGGTCAACGCGACCGCGGGCGACGAGGCGGAGCGGCCGATCGGCTGGGCCGGCCGGCTCTGGTCGCCGGGCGTCGGCGTGGAGCACCGGGCGACCCGCGAGACGGCCGCGCTGTTCGACGAGTCGTCCTTCGCCAAGCTGCTGGTCAGCGGCCCCGATGCCGCGGACCTGCTGCAGTGGGTGTGCGACAACGACGTCGCCCGCGGGGTGGGCGACGTCACCTACACCCAGGCGCTCAACCAGCGCGGCGGCATCGAGTCCGACGTCACGGTGACCCGGCTGGAGGACGACGCCTTCCTGGTCGTCACGGGCACCGCCTTCGGGTCGCACGACCTGTCGTGGCTGCGCCGGCAGGCGCGCCGGCGCAGCGCGGTGGTGCGCGTCGAGGACGTGACGAGCAGCCTCGTGACGTACGCGCTCTGGGGTCCGCACGCCCGCCGCGTCCTGCGCGAGGTGACCGGCGCCGACCTCTCCAACGATGCGCAATCCTTCATGACCGCGCGCGACATCTCGGTCGACGACGTGCCGGTGCGGGCGCTGCGGGTGACCTTCGCCGGTGAGCTGGGGTGGGAGCTCTACGCCCCGAGCGAGTACGGCGTCCGGCTCTGGACCGCGGTCTGGGAGGCCGGCCAGGAGCACGGGCTGGTCGCCGGCGGCTACCGGGCGATCGAGAGCCTGCGGCTGGAGAAGGGCTACCGGGTCTGGAGCACCGACATCACTCCGGAGACCGACCCCTGGTCGGCCGGGCTGGGCTTCTGCGTCAGGCTCGACAAGCCGGGCGGCTTCGAGGGTGCCGACGCGCTGCGCGCGATGAAGGAGCAGGGGCCGCCGGCGCAGCGGCTGCGCTGCCTCACCCTCGACGAACCACGGGCGGTCGCCCTGGGCGGCGAGCCGGTGCGTGTCGACGGCGAGGTGCTCGGCCGCGTCACGTCGGGCGGATACGGCTACACGGTGCGGCGCTCGATCGCGTTCGGCTACCTGCCGGCCGAGGCGTCCAGGCCCGGCACCCGGATCGAGGTCAACGTCTTCGGCGACTGGGTGCCCGGCGAGGTGACGACGCAGCCGCTGGTCGACCCGAAGGGCGAGCGGGTCCACGCCGACGGCTGAACCCCGTCCGCTGAACCCCGTCGGACCTCAGGCCTCGGTCAGGGCGGAGAACGCTTTGCGCAGCCGTACGTCGTCGTCCTCGGCCAGCGACTGGAACTGGTAGCTGCGGTCGAGCACCGAGGCGTCCGGGAAGATCAGCGGGCTGAGGGCGAGGTCGGGGTCGATGCGCTGCATCTCCTCCTGGGCGCCCTCGACCGGGCAGATGTAGTTGACCCAGGCGGCGACCTTGGCGGCGACCTTCGGGTCGTAGTAGTAGTCGACGAGCTTGGCGACCGCGGCGCCCTTGGTCGAGGCCCGCGGCACGAGCATGTCGTCCGACCAGATCATCAGGCCCTCCTCGGGCACCACGAACTTGATGTTCGGGTTCTCGAGCTGCATCTGCAGCACGTCGCCGGACCAGGCCAGGCAGGCGGCGATCTCGCCGGTGCGCAGGCCGCGGACGAAGTCGTTGCCGTAGAAGCTCGACACCTGCCCGGTCTCCTGCAGTTCGCCGATCCGGTCGACCGCGTCCTCGACGTCGCGGGTGACCAGGTCGGTCGGGTTGCCGCCGGAGGCGAGGACGACCATGCCGACGGTGTCGCTGAACTCGGTGAGGAAGCCCACCCGGCCGGCCAGGTCGGAGCGCTCGATCAGCTCGGAGACGCTGCCGATGGCCCGCTCGACCCGGCGCGCGTCGTAGGCGATGCCGGTCAGCCCGGCCTGCCACGGCATGGAGAAGTCCCGGCCGGGGTCCCAGTCGGGCTCGGACAGCGCGGCCACCAGGTTGGCCGAGTTGGGGATCAGCGACCGGTCCAGGCGTTGCACCTGGCCGGCCCGAACCAGCCGGGCTGACATCCACGAGGTCAGGGCCATCACGTCGTAGCCCACCGGCCGGCGCTTCGCCAGGTCGCCCTCGATGCCGTCGACGAACTCCTGGTTGTCGTTGATGTCCTCGCGGTAGTCGACCTGGATGCCGGTCTGGTCGGTGAACGCCTCGAGCGTGGGGCGCTGCTCGGGGTCGTCGTCCGCGACGTCGATGTAGTCGGGCCAGTTGGCCCAGGTGATCGCTGCCGCCGTGCCGGAGGGCTGGTCCGGGGAGGGGCTGGCCGTCCGGCCTGCGGCGCCGTCGGCGTCGTCTGGGTCGTCACCGGAGCAGCCGGCCGCCACCCACAGGGCCGCGAGGGCGGTGCTGCCCAGGACGGCGCGCCGGCTCGGCCGTGCTCGCCCGCCGTCCACCCGCACCTGACGCTCCCTGCCGGCTCATCCGTGGGTCGCCGCGCGACCGGACCGGGCCATGATGGTGCCCGCGGTGACCACGGGCAAGGCGCACGCCGGCGTTGCCGCAGGTGAGGGGCGGTTTGACAGGCGCGCCAGGTGCGGCAACGCTCCCTCTCCGTGGAACCGGGGCAGTCGGGGCGGCACGAGCGGGCGGCGCGCGTCACCGGCTCGCGCAGCCACCGGCGCCAGCCGCGACGCCCGCGGAGACCCCTCCTCGGGGCGATGGCCGGGCTGCTCGTCGTGGCTCTGGTCGCGGGGCTCGCCCTGACCTGGCCGTTCGGCGGCTCGACGGACGCCGCGGGGGAGACCTGCCAGGGCGGCACGGTCGTGCGGGTCGCCGCCGACCCCCAGGTGGCCCGCCTCGTCGACGAGGTCCTGACCTCGGCCGGTCCCGACGACGCCGGCTGCGTCCCGGTCGGGGTCACCGCCCGCCGCTCCTCCGAGGTCGCCTCCGAGGTGTCCCGGCGCACCGGCCAGGGGTTCTCGGCGCCGCTGCCCGACATCTGGGTCCCGGACTCGTCGCTCTGGCTGGCCGTGGCGCGGAGCACCGACGTGGGCACCCGGCGCATCGTCGGCCAGCCCCGCTCGATGGTGACCAGCCCGACGGTGATCGCGATGCAGCGGGACGCGGCCGAGGACCTCGGCTGGCCGTCGGAGCAGCCCGGCTGGTCGACCCTGACCGCAGCCGGGTCGGGGCTGCGGGTCGCGATGACCGACCCGTCGAAGGACGGGCCGGGTCTCGCCAGCCTGCTGGGGGTCCAGGCGGCCGGCAGCTCGGCGGCCGGCGGGGCAGGGGCCGCCCTGGCCGGCTTCGCCCGGACCGTCTCGGTGCCGGTGCTCGGCGACGACGACCCCCTGGAGTCGGTCGCGTCCGGCGACTGGGACGCCACGCCGACCACTGAGCAGGAGGTGGTCGCCCACAACGCCGGCGACGGAGCCGACGGTGCCGACGGTGCCGACGGTGCCGACGGTGCCGAGCTCGTCGCCGTCTACGACGGGTCGACGCCCACCGCGCAGGACTTCCCGGTCGTCGTGCTCGACGCCGACGCCGCGGGCGGCCTGCCGCGCGCCACCGCCCGCGCGGTCGCCGACCTGAAGGCCGCCCTGCTCGCCCCGGATGCCGAGGAGCGCTTCGCCGAGGCCGGGTTCCGCACCGGGGAGGGCCGGCTCTCCGACGACGTCGGTCCGGACCAGGGGGTGCTGCGGGCGGCCGTGTCCCTGCCGTCGCCACCGTCCGACGACCGGGTCAACGGCGTCCTCGAGGCGTGGTCCGGCCTCGGCCGACGCGGGCGGGTGCTGGTCGCGATCGACGAGTCCGGGTCGATGGCCGGGCGGCTGCCCGGCAGCCAGCTGACCAAGAGCGACCTCGCCAAGCGCGCCCTGACCGTCGCGGTCGGCGCGGTGGCGCCGGACAGCGACATGGGGCTGTGGAGCTTCACGTCCGCCCGCGGCCGGGACTACGACGTGCTGGTGCCGCTCGGATCGGTGTCGGACCAGGTCGACGGGACCACCCGCCGGGCCGCCCTCGGCCGGGCCGTCGCGCGTCTGCGCCCCGAGGTCGGCGGCGGCACCGGCCTCTACGACACCACGCTCGCCGCGTTCCGCAGCGCGTCCGACAGCTATGCCTACGGGCGGCTCAACGCGGTGCTGATGATCACCGACGGCCAGAACGAGGATCCGGGGAGCATCAGCCTCACCGGTCTGGTGGACAGCCTCCGCCGGGAGTACGACGGGGTGCAGCCGGTGCGGATCATCACGATCGCCTACGGCGCCGACGCCGACGTGTCCGTCCTGCAGCGCATCGCCGACGTCACGGGTGGGGCGACGTACCGCACGGTGGACGCCGACGACGTGGGTCCGCTGTTCGCCAGGGCCCTCGCCGAGCTCTGAGGCTCAGCCCCGGGCGCCGACCCGCAGGTCCGCGAGCAGGGCCCGGGTCGCGTCGGTGACGTCCGCGACCGCGCGGTCGAACACCTGGGCGTTCGCCGGGCTCGGCGAGCGGAAGCCGCTCACCTTGCGGACGTACTGCAGGGCGGCGGCCCGCAGGTCGTCGTCGGCGACGTCCTCGGTGAACGGCGGGCGGAGCGTCTTGATGCTGCGGCACATGGCCCGCAGCGTACGTCGGCACGCCGGTCTCGGGGGAGCACCGCCGCTGCTCGGCCCGTCACCCTCCCGGCCCTCAGGTCCCAGGGCCCGCCGCTCCGGAGACGGGACGCGGTCACAAGGCCGCGCAACGTCTCCGGAGACGCCTTTGGCGGCCGGTCGCCGGCGGCAGGCGATCTTCCGGTTCTCGGCGTTCCTCCTCCGGAGACGGATCGCGGTCACGATGGAGCGCAACGTCTCCGGAGACGCCTCGAGCGGCCGGTCCACCCCTGCAGGCCGCCGCCGGTCCGGTCGAGCTGCGACTCAGGTGTCGTACTCGTCCGGCAGGCGCATCGCCGGGCCGCCCACCTGCAGGCCGAGCGGCGTGGCCCGTCCCTGTGGCTCCTCCCACTCCTCCTGCCGCCCCAGGGCGGTGAGGTCGAGGTACTGGTAGCCGTTGTGGAACTCCTCGATGCCGCGACCGAAGGTCGAGTAGGTGTGGAAGACGTCGTCACCGACCCGCAGGAATGCGCTGATCCCCGGCATCTCGGTGCCGCGCATGTCCTCCGTCCAGCCACCGCCGGTCCACGGGGTGCCGGCCTCGGCGAGCTCGGCCTCGGTGCGGAAGTGCAGCAGCACGGGCGCGACCCGGTCGTCGAGCGTGGCGTGGAAATCGTAGTTGAAGCTGCTGCAGAAGGACGAGTACCAGGGAAACTCCCAACCCATCCGCTCGCGCAAGGCTGCGAGCTTCTCGTACGGCGCCCGCGACACCGCGACCAGCGTGGTGCTGCGCACGTGCAGCTGGCGCAGCCGGCCGATCCCGTCGGCGGCCGACGCGCAGCTCGGGCAGCCCTCGTCCCAGTCCGGGCCGAACATGAAGTGGTGCATCACCAGCTGCGGCCGGTCGTCGAACAGCTCGAGCAGGCTCACCGGGCCGTCCGGCCCCTCGAACCGGTAGCTCTCGTCGACGCGCACCATCGGCAGCCGCCGGCGCTCGGCGTTGAGCCGGTCCCGCGTCCGGGTGACCTCCTTCTCCTTCGCCAGCAGCTGCCGGCGGGCGGCGAGCCAGTCCTCGCGGGACACCACCTCCGGCAGGTTCCCCATCGTCATCCAGGTCTCCTCAGTCCTTGGCGAACCACAGCAGGTAGTCACCGGCGTGGCCGGGCGGGTGCCGGTCCCAGCACAGGAAGGTCTCCCCGCGGAAGGCCAGGTGCTCCGACACCGCCCGGCCCACGTCCCAGGCGAGCGGGGTCACCACCTCACCGGCCGGCCCGGTCGACACGAGGTTGGCCACGTTGACCACCGCGTGCCCGCCGGGCCGCAGCAGGGCGGCGACCTGGGCGAAGACGGCCGAGACCTCCCGCAGGTAGGTGGGGTAGTGGCCGTCCTCGGTGGCGTAGCCGGTGAGCGGGTTCTCGGGGTGACCGACCGCGGTCATGTACGGCGGTGAGGTCAGCACCAGGTCCACCGGCGCGTCCAGCACCTCCGCGAGCAGGTTGGTCAGCCGCCGGGCGTCGCCCTCGACGACGACCGCGTCCGGGCACCGGTCCCGGACCAGCGAGGCGTGCTCGCCGAGCAGCTCCATCCCGACGGCCCGGCGGCCGAGGCGGGCCGCGACGGCCAGCGTCGTGCCGTAGCCGGCGAACGGGTCGAGCACCACGTCACCCGGGCAGGTCGTGTCCTCGACCACCGCCGCCGCGAGCGCCTCGGTGAAGTGCACGTCGTCCACCTGCCCGGCCGGCCGTTCCGCCGCGAGCTCGTCGGCCCGCAGCAGCAGGTAGGGCCTCACCCCACCGCCCGGACCAGCGCCTCGAAAAGCCGCAGGTCGTCGCCGGCCTCCGGGTGCCACAGGACCCCGACGGCGAAGCGCCGGTCCGGGTCCTCGACGGCCTCGGGGGTGCCGTCGTCGGCCCAGCCGGTGACGGTCAGGTCGCCGGCGGAGGCCAGACCCTGGTGGTGGTACGACGGCACGCTGACCCGGTCGCCGAGGATCTGGTGGACCCGGCTGCCGCGCTCGAGCCGCACCTCGTGCAGCCCGTAGACCCCCCGCGCCGGTCGGTGCCGTTCGTGGCCGACCTCGTCGGGCAGGTGCTGCACCAGGGACCCGCCCCGGAGCACGGAGAGCAGCTGCATGCCGCGGCAGATGCCGAGCAGCGGCAGGTCCCGGCCCAGCGCCGAGCGCATCAGCGGGACCTCGGCCGCGTCCCGCTCCTGGCGCAGCCCGGTCGTCTCGGCGTGCGGCTCCTCGCCGTAGAGCCCCGGGTCCAGGTCGGCGCCCCCGGCGAAGACCACGGCGTCCAGCCGGTCGAGCACGCTGTCGTCGTCCGCCGCGGTGGGCGGCAGGACCACGGCCCGCCCCCCGGCCTCCTCGACCCGCTCGACGTAGCGGAACGGGAGCACGCACGCGGGCATGTCCCAGACGCCCCACGACGCCTGCTCGACGTACGCGGTGATGCCGACGACCGGTGCCACGCCCGCCATCGTGGCAGGTCAGCGGGCCGTCCTCGACGGGGACCGCGGTCCACATGCTGACGGCCGGGAATCCCGGACGCCCCGGAGCAGGTTCACTAGGAGTTCGCCAGATCCCGATCCGGAGGCCGCACCCGTGTCGTACCCCGCCCTCGTGGAGCCCGCCGGCGAGCTGACCGTCGACGAGGTCCGCCGCTACTCGCGGCACCTGATCATCCCCGACGTCGGCATGACCGGCCAGAAGCGCCTGAAGAACGCCAAGGTGCTGGTCGTCGGCGCCGGCGGTCTGGGCTCGCCCGCACTGCTCTACCTGGCCGCGGCCGGGGTGGGCACGCTCGGCATCGTCGACTTCGACGTCGTCGACGAGTCCAACCTGCAGCGCCAGATCATCCACGGCCAGTCCGACGTCGGGAAGCCGAAGGCCGTCTCGGCCAAGGAGTCGATCGAGGAGGCCAACCCGTTCGTCGAGGTGGTGCTGCACGAGGAGCGGCTCGACTCGACCAACGTGTTCGAGATCTTCGAGCCGTACGACCTCATCGTGGACGGGACGGACAACTTCGCGACCCGCTACCTGGTGAACGACGCGGCCGTCCTCCTGCACAAGCCCTACGTCTGGGGCTCGATCTACCGCTTCGACGGCCAGGCCTCGGTCTTCTGGGCCGACGCACCCGGCGGCCAGGCGCCCTGCTACCGCTGCCTCTACCCCGAGCCCCCGCCGCCCGGCATGGTGCCGTCGTGCGCCGAGGGCGGCGTCCTCGGCGTGCTGTGCGCGTCGATCGGCTCGATCCAGGTCAACGAGGCGATCAAGCTGATCACCGGCATCGGCGACCCGCTGGTCGGCCGGCTGATGGTCTACGACGCCCTGGAGATGCAGTACCGCTCGGTGCAGGTCCGCAAGGACCCCGAGTGCCCGGTGTGCGGCAAGAACCCGGAGATCACCCTTGAAACCGGTCTGATCGACTACGAGGCCTTCTGCGGCACCATCAGCCAGGAGGCCGCCGACGCGGCCCGCGGCTCGACCATCTCGGTCACCGACCTCAAGGAGATGGTCGACGCCGGCA
>DATHAP010000112.1 GCA_035489715.1 Actinomycetes bacterium | reverse complement strand
TGCACCAGTTCGTCCAGGACGCGCCGCTCGTCGACCGTGGCCTGTCGAACTACTGGGGCTACAACACCATCGGCTTCTTCGCCCCGCACAACGCCTACTCGTCCAGCGGTCAGCGCGGCCAGCAGGTGCTCGAGTTCAAGGCGATGGTCCGTGACCTGCACGCGGCCGGCATCGAGGTGATCCTCGACGTCGTCTACAACCACACCGCCGAGGGCAACCAGATGGGCCCGACGCTGTCCTTCCGCGGCATCGACAACCAGGCCTACTACCGGCTGGTCGACGGCAGCCCGGAGCACTACTACGACACCACGGGCACCGGCAACACGCTGCTCATGCGCCATCCCCACGTGCTGCAGCTGATCATGGACTCGCTGCGCTACTGGGTGCTCGAGATGCACGTCGACGGCTTCCGGTTCGACCTCGCGTCGACACTGGCCCGCCAGTTCCACGAGGTCGACCGGCTGTCCGCCTTCTTCGACCTGGTCCAGCAGGACCCGGTCATCAGCCAGGTCAAGCTGATCGCCGAGCCGTGGGACGTCGGCGAGGGCGGCTACCAGGTCGGCAACTTCCCGCCGCTGTGGACCGAGTGGAACGGCAAGTACCGCGACACGGTGCGCGACTTCTGGCGTGGTCAGCCGGCGACGCTGGCGGAGTTCGCCTCACGGCTCACGGGCAGCGCCGACCTCTACCAGGAGGACGGGCGGCGGCCGTTGGCGAGCATCAACTTCGCCACGGCGCACGACGGCTTCACCCTGACCGACCTGGTGTCGTACAACGAGAAGCACAACGAGGCCAACGGCGAGGGCAACAACGACGGCGAGAGCCACAACCGGTCCTGGAACTGCGGTGTCGAAGGCCCCACCGACGACCTCGAGGTGCTCAGCCTGCGCGAGCGGCAGAAGCGCAACGTCCTGGCCACGCTGTTCCTGAGCCAGGGCGTGCCGATGGTGCTGCACGGCGACGAGCTGGGTCGCACCCAGGAGGGCAACAACAACGTCTACTGCCAGGACAACCCGGTCGCGTGGGTGGACTGGGCCGAGGCGCGGGAGCACTGGGCGCTGACCGACTTCGTCGAGCAGCTCGCCACGCTGCGCCGCGACCACCCGGTGTTCCGCCGCCGCCGCTTCTTCCAGGGCGACCCGGCCCGCGGGTCGGAGAGCGAGCTCGGCGACATCGCGTGGTTCACGCCGGCCGGCGAGCACATGAACGCAGGCGACTGGCAGGTGGGCTACGCCCGGTCGCTGGCAGTGTTCCTCAACGGTGACGCGATCGCCGAGCCGGACGGCCGCGGCGAGCGGGTCAGGGACGACTCGTTCCTGATGTTCTTCAACGGGCACCACGACGACATGGACTTCACCGTCCCGCGTGAGGTCTACGGCGAGCGCTGGGAGGCGGTGCTCGACACGTCGGCCCCGCTGGTGCTCGACCGGCCGACCGCCAAGGCCGGCGAGGCCCTCTCGGTCGAGTCCCGATCGATCCTCGTGCTGCGCCGCGTTGTCTGACGTCCCGACCGGGACCTACCGGCTGCAGCTCCGGCCGGAGTTCACCTTCGACGACGCGACGGCCGTGCTGCCCTACCTGCACGACCTCGGCGTCTCACACGTCTACCTGTCCCCCGTGCTGCAGGCGGCGCCGGGCTCCACGCACGGGTACGACGTGGTCGACCACAGCCACCTCAACGACGAGCTCGGCGGCGCGGAGAGCTTCCGCCGGCTGTCCGACGCCGCCGCGGGGCTGGGCATGGGGGTCGTCGTCGACGTGGTGCCCAACCACATGGCGGTGCCGACCCCGGCCAGCCTGAACGCCGCACTGTGGTCCGTGCTGCGCAACGGCCCGGCGTCGCCGTACGCGCGGTGGTTCGACGTCGACTGGGCCGCGCAGGAGCGAGCCGTGCTGATGCCGGTGCTCGGCCGGCGGATCGGCGAGGTGGTCGCCGACGGCGAGATCACCCTGGACCGGACCGGTGGGCGGTCCAGCGAGCCGGTCCTGCGCTACTTCGACCACGTCTTACCCGTCCGGCCCGGCACCGAGGACCTGCCCCTGCCCGAGCTGCTCGACCGGCAGTTCTACCGGCTGGCGCACTGGCGGGTAGGTGACGAGGAGCTCAACTACCGCCGGTTCTTCGACATCGACACCCTGGCCGGGCTCCGGGTCGAGGACGAGCAGGTCTTCGCCCAGACGCACGCCGTGCTGCTGGCGCTGGTCTCCGAGGGCCGCATCCACGGGTTGCGGATCGACCATCCCGACGGGCTGGCCGACCCGCGGGGGTACATCCGGCGGCTCGCCCGGGCGACCGACCACGCGTGGGTGGTGGTCGAGAAGATCCTCGAGGGTGACGAGCCGCTGCCGACGGACTGGCCGTGCGCCGGCACGACCGGCTACGACGCGCTGCAGCGCATCGGCGGCGCCCTCGTCGACCCGGCCGGCGCGGCGCCGCTGACCGAGCTCTACACCCGGCTGACCGGCGAGCCCGGCGACTTCGCCGGCGTCGTCGGCGAGGCGAAGCGCTTCGTCGTCGAGCACGGGCTGCAGGCCGAGGTGGCCCGGCTGGTCGAGGTTGCCGCCGCGATCTGCCACGACCACCTCGCCCTGCGCGACCACACCCGGCGCGGCATCCGCGAGGCCCTGGTGGAGCTGCTCACGGCGATGCCGGTCTACCGGGCCTACGTGGTGCCGGGCGAGCCGGCGCCTGTGGCGTCCCGGGAGGTCCTGGAGGCCGCGGCGGCTGCCGCCGCCGGGCACCTCGCCGAGGACCGGCTCGGGACGCTGGACCTCGTCGTCGGGCTGGCGTCGGGCGACCTCGGGCGCGGCCCGCACCGGGACGAGTTCGTCGTGCGCTTCCAGCAGACCTGCGGCCCGGTGATGGCCAAGGGCGTCGAGGACACCGCGTTCTACCGGTGGCTGCGCCTCACCGCCCTCAACGAGGTCGGGGGCGACCCGGCCCACTTCGGCGTCGAGCCGGACGAGCTGCACCGCTGGTGCGCGCGCCAGCAGGCCGACTGGCCGGCCGCGATGACGACTCTGTCCACCCACGACACCAAGCGCAGCGAGGACGTGCGGGCCCGGCTCGCCGTGCTCAGCGAGCTGCCGGGCGAGTGGGCGACGGCGGTGACCCGGTGGCGGGAGTCGACCGCGCCGGTCCGCCCTGGCCGCCTCGACGCCAACACCGAGTACCTCATCTGGCAGACCGTCGTGGGGGCCTGGCCGATCGACGCCGCCCGGCTGGCCGGCTACCTGGAGAAGGCCACCCGGGAGGCCAAGCGCCACACGACGTGGACCGAGCCGGACGAGGACTACGACGGGGCGGTGCGCGAGTTCGCCGAGCGGGTCGTGGGTGACGAGGCGGTGCGGGCGCAGGTCACGGCCTTCGTCGACCGGCTGGCGTCACCGTTCCGCGCCAACGTGCTCGGCCAGAAGCTGCTCGCGCTCACGGTGCCCGGCGTGCCCGACGTCTACCAGGGCTGCGAGCTCGTCGACCTTGCGCTGGTCGACCCGGACAACCGGCGGCCGGTCGACTGGGCCGCCCGGCTGGCCCGGCTGGCGGCGCTCGACGAGGGCGAGCCGCCCCAGGACCTCGACGACGAGAAGCTGCTGGTGGTCTCACGGGCCCTCCGGCTGCGCAGGGCGAAGCCGGCCTGGTTCGGGGCCTCGGCGACGTACGACCCCGTCGACACGGGTACGCCGCACGCCATCGCCTTCTCGCGCGCGGGGTCGGTCGTGACCGTCGTGTCGCGGCTCACCACCGGGCAGGAGGGCTGGGGGCGGGCGACGATCCGGCTCCGCGACGGACGGTGGCGCGACGAGCTGACCGGCAGGTCGTACGACGCCACGGTCGCCGTGGCCGACCTGCTGGGCGACCTCCCGGTCGCGCTGCTCGTCCGACTGGGCGACTAGGTGGCGGGCTCCACCGTGGCCCGCCGGTCGGCGACGAAGTCGGCGGCCGGGCCTGGCCGCTGCAGGTAGTAGCCCTGGGCCTCGTCGCAGCCCAGATCGGCGAGGGCGCGCAGGGTCTCGACGTCCTCCACCCCCTCGGCGACGCAGGTGACCCCCAGGCTGTGCGCCATCTCGATGGTCCAGCGGACCAGGGCCGCGTCGGTGGAGCTGACCGTGAGGCCCTGCACGAGCGAGCGGTCGAGCTTGAGCACCGAGATCGGGAAGCGACGCAGGTAGAGCAGGCTCGCGTAGCCCGCACCGAAGTCATCGACAGCGACCGTGACGCCGGCGGCGACGACCCGCTGGAGCCCGAGCGTGGCCGCCTCCGGGTCGGCGAGGAGGGCGGTCTCCGTCAGCTCCAGCACCAGGGCGCGGCCGGGGAGGTCCCGTGAGGCGAGCTCGGCGACGACGAGGTCGGCGAACGACTCGTCGTTGACGTCGTGTGCCGACACGTTGACCGACACGGCGACGTCGTGGCCCTGCGACCGCCAGCGCACCACCTCGTCGAGCGACTGGGCGAGCACGACGCGGGTGACGCCCTTGATGGTGCCGGTCGCCTCGGCCAGGGGCACGAACTGCCCGGGCATCAGCAGCCCGCGGACCGGGTGGCGCCACCGGACCAGCGCCTCGGCGCGGACCAGGCGGCCGGACGCGATCTCGAACGAGGGCTGGACGTGGATCTCGAGCTCGCCGGCGTCGACACCGCGGCGCAGGTCGGAGTCCAGCTCCAGCTCCTCCCGGTCACCGCGGGCGAGGTCGTCGCGGTAGACCTGCCAGCCCGACCGGCGGCGCTTGGCGTCGTACATCGCGATGTCCGCGCTCTGCAGCAGCTGCCCGAAGTCCCCGCCGTGGTCGGGGGCGAGCGCCACGCCGATGCTGGCACCGACCGACACCTCGAGGCCGTCGATCGTGACCGGCTCGGTGACGGCCCGGCTGATCCGCTCGCACATCGAGCGGACCGCGGCCATGTCGCGCAGGCCGAGGGCCAGGACCACGAACTCGTCGCCGCCCAGCCGCGCCACGACGTCGTCGGCGTCTCGCACCACGTCGGCCAGGCGGCGGCCGATGACGGCGAGCAGCCGGTCACCGGCGTGGTGCCCGAGCGAGTCGTTGACGTGCTTGAAGCGGTCGAGGTCGAAGAGGATGACCGCGAGGCTGCGCTCACGGATCAGGTTGGCGTCCGCGATCTCGCGGACCGCCATCCGGTTGTGCAGCAGCGTCAGCTCGTCCCGCCGGGCGGTGCGGTGCATCTGGCGACCGTGCCGGGCGTAGCCGACGACGGAAAGTGCGAGCAGCAAGCAGCCGCCGGCGAGCAGGCCGACCGGGCCCAGGCTGGTCGGCGCCGCCCACGGCCCGGTGGCGCCCTTGACGGACACGACCACCGCCCACGACGAGGCCACGTTGGAGGCTGTCCGGGCGTGCTCGGTCACGTGGCGCTGGTCGCCGGTCGAGCGGGCCGAGCCGTCGCGCGCGGTCTGCACCCAGCGCAGCGACTTGTCGTCGGGCTGGCCGAGCGGCACCCCGACGTCCTGAGGGTGCTTGCTGTCGATGAGGACCCGCCCGTCGAGCAGGTCGACGACCCGGACCCGGTAGGCCGCGTCCTCGGGGTAGACGGCCAGCCGGAAGCTCTCGACCGGCACGTCGAAGTGCACGACCGCCGGAGAGACGTTGGCCGACCTGGCCACCTTGGCCGCGAAGGACACGACCCACTCGTCCGTGTGCGGCGAGCGGTAGGGCGCCGACTGGTAGACCTTCTCGTAGGGCAGCTCGAACGCCCGGTCGAAGAACGGGAGGTCGCTCCGGTCCGTGGCGAGGTCCTCGGCGTCGACGTCCCGGCCTTCGACGACCACGGCGTTCTCGGCCCCGCTGCGGTCGATGAAGCCGGCCCCGCTGATGTCGTTGGCGAAGAGGACCCCGAGGTCCGACAGCGCCTGGTGGATCCCCTCGGCGAGGCCCTCCTCGCCGACGGTGCCGGCGATCCGCTGTGCCCGGGTGCCCGGGGCGTCGTAGAAGTCCGCGAAGGCGTCGGAGTGGGAGGCGACCAGGGTGACGGCCCTGGCCCGCTCGGCGTAGTCGTCGAGGGCGGTGACGCGGGAGGCGCCGGCGAGCTTCAGGTCGTGGTCGAGGAGGCCACGGCCGCGCTCGGCCAGGATGCCGGTGCCGGCGGCGGCTGCGACGAGGACCAGTCCGAGCGCCAGCAGGGCAGCGCGGAACCGGTGCAC
>DATHAP010000111.1 GCA_035489715.1 Actinomycetes bacterium | reverse complement strand
GACTGGCTCGGCGACGCTGCACGCTCCGCGCGAGAAGGTCTGGGACGCGCTGAACGACCCGGCTGTCCTCGTGCGCACCATCCCGGGCTGCCAGCAGCTCGAGGAGGTCGGGCCGGACTCCTACCGGATGACCCTCACGGCAGGCGTCGCCTCGATCAAGGGCACCTACCAGGGCGACGTCGCGCTCACCGACCAGGAGCAGCCCGGTGCCTTCACCCTCCGGGCGTCCGGCGCCGGCGCGCCGGGGACGGTCAGCGCCGACGTCAAGGTGACCCTGGCCGAGACCTCAGACGGTGGCGGGGCGGTCACCCGCCTGGACTACGACGCCGACGCCATCGTCGGCGGGATGATCGGCGGGGTCGGGCAGCGGGTGCTCAGCGGGGTGGCCAAGAAGACGGCCGGCGAGTTCTTCGCCGCCGTCGACGACGTGCTCACCGGGCGCGCGCCGAGCGTTCCCGCGCCGCGCGAGGAGGCGGCCGGGCCGGTCGCTGCGGCGCCCGCGCCCGGGGTCTTCACCGCGCCCCCGGCGCCGGCCAGGACCGGCCTGGGTGGTGACGACTTCGTACACGGCGCGGTGTTCGGCGCCCTGGTCGCACTGGCCGGGGTGCTGGTGGGCGGCCTGGTCGCCCGCCGCCGCCAGCTCTGACCCTTGCGCGGACCGTCGGGGATTCCGCCTGATGATCAGGCGGATCCCCCGACAGTCGGGGGCTCGGGTGCCGTGCGGTCGGTGCGACGGGCCGCGACGTCGTGCGCCGGTCGGCCCTGGCGCCCGCCGCGGCGCTCGAACCGGGTCGTGGCGCGCCAGGGCGGCTCGCCGAGGGCCAGCCCGGGAGTGGTCGCCAGGACGTCCCGGGCCTCCAGGGCGTACGCCGCCATGTCGGTCGCCAGGTGCACGGTGCCCCCGTCGACCAGCCGGTCGGCCACCAGCGCGGCGAAGGCGGGGGTCACCAGCCGCCGCTTGGCGTGGCGGGTCTTGGGCCAGGGGTCGGGGAAGAAGACCCGGACCACGGCGACCGAGGCGGCAGGGAGCATCTCGGCCAGCAGGACCCGGGCGTCGCCGTCGGCGACCCGCACGTTGGTCAGGCGCCGGCGCTCGACCAGCCGCAGCAGGTTGCCCTGGCCGGGGGTGTGCACGTCGACGGCGAGCACGTCGTGGTCGGGCTGCGCGGCTGCCATCTCGGCGGTCGCCTCGCCCATGCCGAACCCGACCTCGACGACCAGCGGGGCGACCCGTCCGAACAGCGCGGGCAGGTCGAGCCGACGACCGTCGACCCCCAGCCCGAGCTGCGGCCAGAGCCGTTGCCGCGCGTCGGTCTGGCCCGGCGTCACCCGGCCCGAGCGGCGCTTGAACGTCCGCACGCCCGGTGGGTGCGTTGCCGCCGCCGGGTCGCTGCTCACCTGGCGATCCTCCCAGGCGGGAGGCACGATGACGGGCATGCCCTCGGGGACGCTCACCCGCCGGTGCCCGGCCGCGGTCTGCGCGCTGGTCCTCGTCCTCACCGGCTGCACCGGATCGGACGGCGGAGGCGGCGGGTCGGACCGTGCCGGCGGCACCGGCTCGTCCGCTGTCTCCTCGACGGCGCCGTCGACGGCGAGCCCGTCTCCCGAGAGCAGCAGTGCCCGGGAGAGCGGCAGCGCCCCGGCGACCGCGGCGGTGCCGCCGGCGGCGAGCCAGGTGTCGATCCCCGGCCTGATCGAGCGCGACTACGACGGCCGGGGCCTGCGGCTCGGCCGGGTGCTGACCCGGACCGGCGACTACGTGCGGCAGGCGGCGACCTACCGCAGCGACGGGCTGCGCATCTCCGGCGTGATGAACATCCCGAGCGGCAAGGGACCGTTCCCGGTGCTCGTGCTGCTGCACGGCTACATCGACCCGGCCTACTACGTGACCGGCCAGGGGCTGATGCGCGAGCAGGACTACCTGGCCCGCGCGGGCTACGCCGTGCTGCACATCGACTACCGCAACCACGCGGGCTCCGACGACGACCCGACCGCCGAGCGCCGGCTCCGTCTCGGCTACACCGCCGACACCATCAACGCCGTCCTGGCCGTCAAGCGGTCGGGCATCGCCCGGCTCGACGGCGACCGGGTGGGGCTGCTCGGCCGGTCGATGGGCGGGGGAGTCACCTACAACGCACTGGTCACCCGTCCGGGCCTGGTCAAGGCGGCCGTCGTGTTCGCACCGGTCAGCTCGCGGACCGCCGACAACTTCAACCGCTGGATCCGCGACGACCGGTCCGGGCTCGCAGGGCAGATCACCCGCCGCCACGGCACGCCGCAGGGGAACCCGCGGTTCTGGCGCGAGGTCAGCCCGCGGCCCTACTTCGACCGGGTCACCGAGCCGGTGCTGATCCACCACGGGACCTCCGACGACTCCTGCCCGATCCGCTGGACCCGCGCGTCGTACGCCGCTCTGCAGGAGGCCGGCGCGGATGCCCGGCTGCTCGTCTACGAGGGCGAGGAGCACGCGTTCGGCCCGCAGTGGCCGCTGTCGATGCGCCGCACCGTGCGCTTCCTCGACCGTGCGATGGCGGCCTGAGCGCCGGTCGACGTGGCACAGTGACGGGATGAAGGCGTTCACCGTTGCCGCCGTCCAGCTCGCCCCGCTGCCCGGCCCGCTGACGGCCGAGTCGGTGAAGGGCAATGTCGCGAAGGCGGCCGACTGGGTCACCCGCTGCGTCGAGGCCACCGGCGCCGAGCTCGTCGTCCTGCCGGAGTCGGTGACGACCGGCTTCACGCCCGGGGTCGGGCCGGAGGAGCTGTGGGACCTGGTCAGCGAGGTGCCCGGGCCGGTCGTCGAGCCGCTGCAGGAGACCGCCCGCCGGCTGGGCGCCCACGTCGTCGTCGGGACCTACGAGCGTGGCACCGAGCGCGGCGTCGTGCACAACGCCTCGGTGCTGCTCGGCCGGGACGGCGCGGTGCTCGGCACCTACCGCAAGACGCACCCGTTCTGCACCGAGATGCGCTCCCGCGGCGGCTGGGTGACACCGGGCGACGAGGTCAGCGTCGTCGAGACCGACCTGGGCCGGATCGGGCAGATCATCTGCTTCGACGGCGACTACCCGGAGCTGTCGCGCATCACCGCGCTGCGCGGTGCCCAGGTGATCGTGCGGCCGTCGGCCCTGCTGCGCTCAGCCGACATCTGGGAGCTCACCAACCGGGCTCGTGCCTACGACAACCACGTCTACCTGGTGGGTGCCAACGCGACCGGCGTCGATCCGGGCGGTGTCCTGTACTTCGGCAACTCGATGGTGGTGACGCCCGTGGCCGAGGTCGTGGCACGCGCCGCGAGCCACGAGTGCTGGGTGAGCGCCCGGCTCGACCCGGCGACAGCGATGGCGTCGCTGACCCCGGGCTCGAGCGTTCCGCAGGTGTTCGACCACCTCGCCGACCGCAACCTGGACCTGATCGCGCGCTACGCCGACGACCTGGTGCGGCCGGCGGCCACGTCGTTCCCCCATGCGGAGCCCCACGGGGAGCCGGTCGACTAGCACGGTTGAATGGCCGCCATGACCCCCACCCGTCGGCTGCGGATCGGGATCGACACGGGTGGCACCTTCACCGACGTCGTCGCGCTTGACACCGGCAGCGGCGAGGTGGTCACCACCAAGACGCCGTCGACTCCGGCCGACCCGGCCGACGGCTTCATGGACGCCGTGCACAAGGTGCTCGACCTGCTCGGCGCCAAGGGGTCCGACGTCGAGTCGGTCAGCCACGGCACCACGGTGGCGACCAACCAGCTGCTCGAGGGCAAGGTCGGAGACCTCGGGCTGGTCACCACCGAGGGCTACGAGTTCATCCTCGAGATCGCCCGGCAGAGCGTGCCGGACGGCTACGGCAACTCCTACTTCTGGGTCAAGCCGCCCCGCATCGTCCCCGCCGACCGGGTGCGCACCGTCGGCGGCCGGCTGGACTTCTGCGGTGACGAGGTCCGCCCCTTCGACGAGACCGGCGCCGTCGAGGTGGCGCGCTGGTTCCGCGACCATGGCATCGACACGATCGGCGTCTGCTTCCTGCACTCCTACGCCGACCCGGCGCACGAGCACCGGATGCGCGAGGTGCTGCGACGCGAGCACCCGGAGGCGGTGGTGTCGCTGTCCAGCGACGTGCTGCGGGAGTACCGCGAGTACGAGCGCGCGGTCACCACTCTGGTGGACGCCGCGGTCAAGCCCCGGATGTCGTCGTACGTCGCCAGCATCACCGGCCGGCTGCACGACGTGTGCCGCACCGAGGCCGGTGGGGCGCCGTGGTACGTCATGAAGTCCAACGGCGGGGTGCTCTCCGCCGACGAGGTCGTCCACCAGCCGATCACCACGGTGCTGTCCGGGCCCGCGGCCGGTGCCCTCGGCGCCGCGCTGTTGGCGGCCGACGCCGGCTTCGACCGGGTGCTGACCTGTGACGGCGGCGGGACCTCCACCGACGTGTCGGTCGTCGTGGACGGCCAGCCGACGCTCACCACCGAGGGCACGATCGGCAGCTACCCCAGCAAGATCCCGATGATCGACATCGTCACCGTCGGCGCTGGGGGCGGCTCGGTCGCCTGGGTGTCGCCCGAGGGCTCGCTCAAGGTCGGTCCCCGCTCGGCGGGCGCCGACCCGGGCCCGCTCTGCTACGGCCGCGGCGGCACCGAGCCGACCGTGACCGACGCGCATGTCGTCCTCGGCCGGATCCCCCCGCACCTGCTCGGCGGCGAGATCCCGCTCGACGTCGAGGCGGCCCGCGCCGGGCTTCGCGACCTGGCGCAGCGGCTGGGCCTGGACCTCGAGCGCACCGCCACCGGCATCCTCGAGATCTCGGCCTGGAACCAGGCCAACGCCCTGCGCCAGGTGACGGTGAAGCGCGGGCTGGACGTGCGCGACTTCACGATGGCCACCTTCGGCGGCTCGGGGTCGCTGCTGCTGTGCCGGCTGGCAGACGTGCTCGGGCTGGCCGGCGTGCTGGTCCCACGCGACCCGGGCAACGTGTCGGCGTACGGCCTGCTGACCGTCGACGTGCGCAACGACTACGTGCGCACGGCGGTGAGCCGGCACGCCGACCTCGACCCGGTGGCCCTGGCGGACCACTACGCCGACCTGCAGGAGCAGGCGGCCGCCAGTCTGGACCGCGAGGGCTTCGGCCGGGACCGGCAGGTGCACCGGCGCAGCGCCGACCTGCGCTACGCCGGCCAGGCCTTCGAGGTGCGGGTGCCCGCGCCGGAGGGTCCGGTGGACTCAGCGTGGGCCGACCAGGTGGCCAAGGCGTTCCACGACGCCCACGAGCAGCTCTACGGCTACGCGTTCCGCGACGACCCGCGCCAGCCGGTCGAGTGGGTCAACCTGCGGGTCTCGGGCATCGGTCCCATCGACCGGCCCCGGCCGCGGGAGATCGCGCGTCGCGAGGGCGGCCCCGAGCGGGCCCTGACGGGGGAGCGGCCGGTGTTCTTCGACGACGAGTCCGGCTGGGCGCAGACGCCCGTCTACTGGCGACCGGACCTGGCGCCCGACGACGTGGTCGACGGGCCGGCCGTGGTCGAGGAGTTCGGCTCCACGGTGCCGGTGCACCCCGGGTTCCGGGCCGCCGTCGACCGGTTCGGCAACCTGCTGGTGCGGAGGCAGGGATGAGCGGCGTGGACCCCGTCCTCCTCGAGATCGTGCAGGGGTCGCTGGCTGCGATCGAGCTCGAGGTCGAGACCGCGATCGGCCGGACCGCTCGGTCGCCGATGATCCGCGACGCTCACGACTTCCGGGCCGGCATCCACGACCGCCACCTGCGCAAGCTCACCGGCCGGTCCTACTCCGCGCTGGTCCACCCGGTCGCGCGGGACTTCCCGCTCGACACGATGCGGCCGGGGGACGTGTTCTTCCACAACGACGTCTACCTGTCCGAGGGCGGCATCGGGCACCTGCCCGACCTGTGCGTCACGGTGCCGGTCTTCGTCGAGAGCGACGGGGGGCCGGAGGTGGTGGCCTTCGTCCAGGCGTTCGGCCACCACGACGACATCGGCGGAGCCGTGCCCGGGTCGATGCCCTCCACGGCGACCTCCGTCTTCGAGGAAGGGCTGATGGTCCCGCCGATCCGGCTGTGGGCCCAGGGCGTGCGCAACGACGCGGCGCTGCGCATCATGACCCGCAACTCCCGGATGCCCGACTCGCTAGCGGCCGACCTCGACGCCGAGTGCTCAGCGTGTCTCATGGGGTCCCGCAGGCTGGGCGAGCTGTTCGCACGGTACGGCCGGGAGACCGTCGAGGCCTGCTTCGACGCCATCATCGACAACACGACGCAGACCTACCGGCGGGAGGTGCTCTCGAAGATCCCGGACGGGACCTACGTCTGGGAGGACTACGCGGAGCACGACGGCGTCGACGAGCCGCGGCTGCACGCGCAGCGCATCACGCTCACGATGGACTCGTCCCGTGATGTGCCGCTCGTGCTCGACTTCACGGGTACCTCGCCGCAGGCCAAGGGGCCGATCAACCACTGCGGCGACTACGCCGACGGCAACTTCCTCAAGAAGTGGCTGGCGCCGATCCTGCGCAACCTGGCCGATACCCCGGAGCGGATGGCCGAGCTGGACGTCAACGAGGGCATCGTGCCCCTGGTCGAGATGCGCTTCCCGCCGCCGGGCACGCTGCTGACCCCGGTCTTCCCGGCACCGACCAACGCCCGCACCTTCGTGATCCTGCGGCTGCTCGGCGTCCTCGCGGGTGTGGTCGCCAAGGCGGTCGACGGCCGGATGCCCGCCGACCAGGAGACCATCCGCTACACCGGGGTCTACGGGCTGGACCGCGACGGTGGCCCCTACCTGATGCGCGAGGTGCTCGGCGGCGGGTCGGGCGGGCGCTACTACGCCGACGGTGAGGACACCATCCACGTGGTGCCCGACTCACGGAACCTGCCCACGGAGTTCACCGAGTCGCGCTTCCCGTTCCTGGTGGAGCGGCTCGGGCTGGCGGTCGACTCCGGCGGCCCCGGCCGGTTCCGGGGCGGCCTCGGCTACGAGAAGCACATCAGGATGCTGCGCGACGCGCACTTCATGTCGATCGCCGACCGCTCGATCCTGGCCTGCTGGGGGGTCAAGGGCGGCCGGGCCGGTCAGCCGTTCCAGGTCACGATCGACCCGGGCGGCGCCGAGGAGCGCGACGTCGACGCGCTGGCCGACGCCGAGCCGGTGCGCGCCGGTCAGCTGATCCGGATCCGGACGACCGGTGGCGGCGGCTGGGGCGACCCCCTGGACCGGCCGGCCGAGCAGGTGCTGCGAGACGTGCTGTGGGGCAAGGTCTCGACCAGCGGTGCGCTCGACGACTACGGCGTGGTGGTGGCGTACGACGACGTCGAAGCGTTCGTCGACGCACCGGCGACCCAGGAGGTGCGGGCCGAGCGACGGGCGCGACGTGCCGGTGACGAGCCCTTCTTCGACCGGGGGCCCGGCTACGCCCGGCTCTCCGGCGGTGCGCGCCACGCCGAGGTCGACCTGCTGTGACCGGGGCCGGGCCCGGCCGGTCTACAGGTCGCAGACGGCCGCGTCGTCGCCGCCGTCCCCGGGCTCCAGCGGGGACTGCCCGACGTCGCGGGGGATCAGGCCGGTCAGCACCGGGGAGACCTGGAACGCCCGGTTCGCGCCGGCATTCGCGTCGGCGGGAGTGCAGTCGAGCGGCGTGATGCCGTGCACGTGGGCGGTGGCCGACGGGGCCGCGGCCAGACCGCCGGCAAGGAGCAGGGCGCCGATCGAGACCGAGCTCAGCAGCTTTCTCATCATCTGCTCCGATCTGTACCGGTGGTTCCTCACGCAAGCACCGGAATCTGAAGCCGTCAAGGTGTCCGTAGGACGACCGCACCGGTCCAGCTCGTCGCCATCGACGTCGACCTCGTCCGTTCGCGGTCGCCGAGGCGGAACGTCCGGCTCGAGGCCGTGATCCGCGACTGATCCGCCTCGAGCAGCACCGCGTCGTCGGCCACCGCACGCAGCTCGATGGTCGCGATCTGGTCGGGTGTCAGGTCGGTGCTGCCGACAACCGTCGCGTCCTCGCCCGGCAGCACTGACCACCGCGCCAGCGTCTGCGGCTCCCGGCCGTCCCGCGGGACCGCGACCAGCCGGTAGGTCTTGCGCTCGGCCGGGTCGGTCCAGGTGGAGGAGTCGACCCACCGGCAGACCAGTGACACCTTGGTCCCCCAGTCGACGGGCGTGAGCTCGAGCGTCCCGGTGACGGCAGCCGGGCGTACCTCGGTCATCGCGACCGTCGTCCCGGCCGGCCCGCCGGGCCCGCCCTGCGGCACGACGGCGATGGCCACGGCCACCGCGGCAGCAGCCACGGCACCGGACGCGACCAGCCGCAACGAGCGCCGACGCCGCTCCTTGCGCGCGGCCCCGACCACCCGGCCCAGCAGGAGGTCGGGCAGCGGCTCCCGGTCAACCTCGGGCTGCAGGACCCGGTCGAGAGGCACCCTGTCCAGCAGGACGGTCATGCCGGAGAGCTCGGCCACCGACGCGGTGCACCGCTCGCAGTCCACCAGGTGCTCCTCGAAGGCCCGGCGCTCGTCCGGGGTGAGCGCACCCATGACGTAGGCGGCGTCGTCCTCGAGGAACGGGTCCGCGCTCTCGAAGCCCCCGCCGCCGCTGGTGCTGCCGGTCATGACGTCACCCCCATCTCCTGCATGGTGAGCCGGAGTGCCCGCAAGGCGTAGTGGGTGCGGGACTTGACGGTGCCGACCGGGATCCGCAGCGCCTCGGCGGCCTCGGACGTGGAGCGGCCCCGGTAGTAACACTCCACGATGACCTCCCGGTGCTCCGGCGTGAGCCGGTCGAGGGCTTCGGCGACGATCCATGTGTCGAGCATCGAGTCCACCTGGTCGACCTGGGTCTGTTCGGGCGGCTCGTCCACGCTCAGCTCGTGTCGCGACCGGGCGCTGCGCCACTCGTCCACGACGATCCTCCGGGCCACGGTGAACAGCCAGGCGCGGGCCGATCCCTGCTGCTCGTCTAGGACCGACGGCTTGCGCCATGCCCTCAGCATCGTCTCCTGCACGACGTCCTGGGAACGGGCCCGGTCACCGCCGGTGAGACGCAGGACGAACCACCACAGCGACGCGGCGTAGCGGTCGTAGAGGGCGCGCAGCAGCTGCTCGTCACGATCGGATGCGGTCATCGCCACGCTCCCTACACGGAACAGCAGACCACCCGGTTCATCGCAGGGCCAGCACGGTGGTTCGTCTCAGCCGCCGGTCACCGTGAACCACTATCCGGGCGACGCCGTGGTAGCCGCCGACACCACGACCCTTGGAGGACCCATGACCCGGCTGACCACCACGACCCGCGCCGCTGCCGCCGCCGTCGCCACCGCGACCGCCGCCGGCGGGCTCTTCCTCAGCTCACCGGGCGCTGCCGCCGACCAGGGCGGCCGCGAGGAATCCGTCGACGTCCAGGTGCTGGCCCCGAGACCGGGCAGCAACGCCGGCATCTCCGGCAGCGGCTGGTTCATCGACCTGGCGATCGACTTCGCGACCACGGACCTCGCCGCCACCGGCTTCACCGGTGTGCAGCTCACCGGCCCGGGAGGCCACAACAACATCCCGCCGGCTCCCGGTGCGTTCGGCACCGGCCACGACGACCGGCTCCCCGGTCTGGTCGTCCTGGCGAGCACCACCTCGTCGGCCCTGCCGGGCTTCTCGGGACCCGGCACCAACCTGGCCGGTCTCTTCAACCTGACCGGCGTCACCGACCGGTCGGACGAGGGGACCGAGCTCTCGGACACCTGGCTGGTCGGAGCCCCCGTCGCCGGCAGCGGCGTGGACTCGGTCCTGACGGTGGCCGTCGTCGACGACCTCGACCACGACGGCGTCTACGACGACGCCCCCGACGTGGTCCAGGACACCAATGGCGACGGTCGCATCGACCGCCGGGACGTGCAGGCGCTCGGCCTCGCCTCGCACGTCGTGCGGGTCCCGTTCCACGTCAACGGCGCCCCGGCCTGACCCGACCGCACGTACGACACAGATCCCGCACCGCCACACACCACCACGCACAAGGAGAGAAATGTCGACCACCGACTCGCGGATGACCGGAACGATGTCCGAAAGCATGACCGAGAGCGCCACCGACCTCCCGCCGCCCACCCTCGGGCCTCTCACGCACGTGGCGCTCACCGTGCGCGACCTGTCCGTGAGCGTCCCGTGGTACGAGCGGTTGGTCGGCTCCGGCCCGGTGCTCGACGAGGACACCGGACCCTTCCACCACGTGGTCTTCGCGGTCGGGGGGACCTTGCTCGGTCTGCACCTCTTCCCCGGGGATGAAGGCGCCGACGAGTTCGACCCGCGGCGGCCGGGGCTCGACCACGTCGCGTTCCTGTCGCCCGACCGGGCCACTCTCGACGCGTGGCGGGACCGGCTCACCGGGCTCGGGATCGTGACCGGTGAGGTCGTCGACGCGCACTACGGGTCCGGCCTGGCCTTCAAGGACCCCGACGGTCTCGCCCTCGAGATCTTCGCGGCGGCGGGCTGAGCGAGGACGTCGGGTGCGCCACGACGGGGCGCCGGCCGGGTCACCCGAGAGGGACCGACCCGGTCGGCGCCATCGTCGCTGCGTCACCGGCCACCACCCCGGCCTCGCCGACGGCGAAGACGAGGTCGCCGTCGGTCAGCACCCGGGTCGACCAGCTGCCCGGCGCGAGGTCCATCCGGCCGGCCAGCCGCAGCCGGTCGCCGTCGACCGTGACGGCGAGGGCCTCGTCCCGGTACCTGCCCGAGGGGTCGCCGTAGGACGCAAAGGCGAACGTCGCCTGGCGCCGGCCGGGGTCGAACGTGAAGGCGCGGCTGTCGTCCAGGGCGGGTGACCAGCCCGGGCCGAGGTGCAGCCGGTCGACCCGCCGTGGCGCCGAGAGGTCCGAGACGTCGAAGAGAGAGAGCTGCATGCCGGTGATCCGGCCGTCGGCGTCCGCGTCCTCTCCCAGGCCGAGCAGCAGGTCGTCCCCGACCGGGTGCAGGTAGGTGGAGAACCCGGGGACCTTCAGCTCGCCGAGCACCCGGGGCCGGCCCGAGAGGTCGAGCAGGTAGAGCGGGTCGGTCTGACGGAAGGTCACGACGGCGGCGATGTCGCCGAAGTAGCGCACCGCCCGGATCTGCTCGGTGCGGCCCAGCCCCTCGAGCCGGCCGGTCTCCACCAGCCGCCCGTCGTCCTCGGCGAGGCGGACAACGATCGACGACGTGTCGCGGGCCCGGTCGCCCTCCCATGGCGGCTGCCGGGTCGTGGCGACCCGCAGGTCACCCTCGTGGCGGGAGAGCGCCCAGCGGCCCATGACGTAGCCGGGCACCGTCCCGGTGCCGACGTAGCCGGTGCTGGTGGACCCCGTCGTGTCGAACGCGTGCAGCTCGGTGCTCACCTCGTCGGCGACGGCGCTGCCGGCGGCGTCGGCGGTGCCGCGGCGGCCCCCGGGGACGGCAAAGTCGACCGCCGGCCCGCCGACCGCCGGCCCGCCGACCGCCGTGGTGCCCCAGCGGCTGGTGGCGACGTAGAGGCGGTCCGCAGCGGCATAGACCAGGTCCCCGTCCGTGGTGACGGCGGTGCGGTCGGTCGCCGCGAGGTCGTCGCCGGGGCGCAGCGTGCTGATCAGCAGGGTGGCCGCACCGGCCGCGCTGCGGGCGTGGGACGTCTCCTGGCAGCTCACGGCCGGGCCGCTCTCGAGCACCCGGCCGTCGGCGCCGCGGCGCTCGACCTGGGGGAGCACGTCGTCCAGCGCGAGGTCGGCGACGATCGCCCGGTTGACGGCCAGTGCCCGGGACTCGCGCGCGTCGCCAGGGCGCATCGGGTAGGTCATGGGCAGGCTCGGCCGCGAGGTCGTGACCAGGCGCACGGTCCCGCCGACCAGCCGGGCGCTGACGTACTGCCCGTCCAGGACCGCCTGCTCGAGCACCCGCGGCGGCTGGTCCGTCAGGTCGACCAGCACCAGACGGGTCGTCGGGGTCCCCGGCCGGAACAGGCGCGTGTCGACGTCGCCGGTCCCGTCGACCGTGACGGTCGGCTCGACCGCGTCGTCGCGGTACGACGGCACGACGACCAGCGCGCGGTCACCGTCGAGGAGCAGCTCACCGCCGTACGACCGCCCGTCGCCCACCTGCACCGACCCCAGCACGACCGGCTCCGGGGCGGCGCTCAGCACGCGTAGCCGGTCGCCGGTGAGGACGACGAGGCGACCGTCGGCGAGCTTGACGAGGTCCGGCTCGTCGATGCCCTGCTCCTGCAAGTTGGTGCCCGTGGGTCCGCTGCCGACAGCGTCGCCGGAGGCGCCCTCGGAGTCGGCCGTCGCGGCGGAGTCGCGGGCCGCCGCGACCGGCCAGCCGCCGCCGCCGACACCCCAGGCGGTGACCGTGGCGGCGAGCTCGGTCCGGTAGTGGGTGAGCATCTCGGCGCAGCTGCCGTAGGCGACCAGCCCCGCGGCACGTGCCTCCGGAGCGGTCGAGGGCAGCAGCTGGACACCGCCCAGGCCCAGCACGGCGACGGCCGCCAGCGCGCTTGCCACGAGCGTCCTGCGTCGGTCCATGTCGAGCCTCCCGCCGGTCAGGGTCAGCGGTGAGACGCGCCCGATCAGTGGCCGGTTCCACACCGGCTCATGCGGCACCGCCCTCGATGCGGCCGTCATCGCCGCTGTCGTCGATCTCGTCGACCAGCTCGTTGGACACCACCTCGTGGCGGGTGAGATAGGCCGACACCACCGACTGGGCGGTGGCCACGACGGGCAGTGCGAGCAGTGCTCCGATGGGCCCGACCAGGGCAACGCCGGCGATCGCGGCCACGAGGCCCAGCGCCGGGTGCACGCGCATGGTGTGGGCGCTCAGCGGCGGCGACAGGATGTAGTTCTCCACCTGCTGGTAGACCACGATGAACGCCAGAGTGAGCAGGGCCGTACGCGGGGACTCGCCGAGCGCCACGGCGACGGGAAGTGTCCCGGCCAGATAGGTCCCGATGGTGGGGATGAACTGGGAGACGAGACCGACCCAGATGGCGAGGGTCACGGCGAACGGCACGTCGAGCACCGTGAGAGCGATGGCATGGACCACGGCCGAGATCACGGCCAGTGCGCTGCGGTAGTAGACGTACCCGGCGGTGCGGTCGATGGCGATCTCCCACGCCCGCAGCACCTCCTCCTGCCGTGGGGCCGGCAGCAGGGAGCAGACCGACCTGCGGAGCAGCGGCCCGTCCTTGGCGAAGAAGAAGGTCAGCGTCGCGACGGTGAGGACCTGGAAGAGGACGCCGAGTACGGTCGCCCCGAGACCGAACGCCCCGCCGACGAGGGAGCCCACCAGGTCGCTGGTCCGGCCCGCGGTCCGCGCCACGTCCTGACTGCTGATGTCGACGCCGAGCTCGGTCTCGAGGTAGTCGGCGACCTGGTGGCTGTAGGCGGGAAGCGCATCCACGAGGTCGGCGACCTGGCGCGCCACCAGCGTCCCCATGATCGCCGCGAAGGCCGCCCCGACAACGAGGAGGACGAGGTAGATGGCCATGGTCGCCTGACCCCGCGACCAGCCGCGGCGGGCCAGACGGTCGACCGCCGGTTCCAGCGCGAAGCCGAGGAAGAGGCTGAAGACCACGAGGACGAGCAGTCCGCGCAGCTGCTCCAGCGCCCAGAGCAGCGTGAGCAGGACCAGAACGGCCAGGACGGCCACCACCGCCGTCTCGCGGACCCGCCAGGCGAACTCGGCGCGGCTGTCCGCCGGAGGCTCGGCCCGGTGCCGACTCACGTCGGTGCCCCGGGCGTGGGCCGGGGATGGGACGCACCGGCACCGGTCGCCCGTCGTCGCAGCCGGCTGGTCACGCTCGGCCGACGGGTGACCAGCCGGAGGCTGACCAGGACGAGGAGCACGCCGACGGCGGCGTCGAGCACGAAGTGGTTCGCGGTGGCGACCACGGCCCACCCCATGAGCATCGGCAGCAGGCCGCCGATGACCCGCACCCACAGCCGGCTGGCCGCGACGACGATCGCCAGCCCGATGAGCAGGTCCCACCCGACGTGGAGGCTGGGCATGGCGGCGTACTGGTTGGTGAACGCAGGCGGTTGCAGGACGCGGTAGGAGCGCGAGTACTCGGTGACGGTGTCGACCAGGCCGAGGTCGGCGAGCCGCGGTGGTGCGACCGGCCACAGGGCGAAGATCACCATCCCTACGGCGCCCGAGAGGAGCATGGCGTCGCGTGTGCGGGCGTACACGGTCGGGTGGGAGAGCACGAGCCACAGCAGCGTGGCGATGATCACCGGCCAGTGGCCCCAGATGTAGATCCAGTTCATCACCGCGGTGAGGGTGTCCGATCGCGCGACCGGCTCCTGGACCGCCTCCTCGGCGTGGATCCCCAGTGCCTGCTCGAGCTCGACCAGCTGACGCGCGTGACGGTTCGCCGCAGCCACGTCGCCCTCGGTGAGTCCACGCACGCCGAAGTAGAGGACGGCCCCTCCGCCGACCACTGCGAGCTCGCGGGGCACCGCACGCCAGTCGTGCCGCCGCGGCGAGACCGGTGTGGGTCGGCTGACCGGTGTCTGCCCGGCCGTCGTCGACCGGCCCCCGGACGCCACGTGTGCGGCGGTTGGCATGGGCGCCTCCCGCACCCAGGGTGCGACCACCCTCGGGCCGGGGCAAGTGCAGGTCGTCGCCCTGCCGGAGGCCGTTCGTCCCGGGGCTGTGCCGGCGCCGGCAGCCAGCCCGGTCAGGGAGAGGCGATGCGGCCGAGTCGCGCCGGCAGCGTGCCGGCAGCCCCGCGGTCGAGCAGCCACAGGGTGCGGTCGCGGCCGCCGGCACCGGCCGCCGGCAGCTGGGTCTCGCCGGCTCCCGAGAGCGCCATGGTGACCGCCGCGGCCTTGTCCTCGCCGGCGACGACCGCCCACACCTCGCGCGACCCCTGGATGACCGGCAGGGTCAGCGAGATGCGGGTCGGCGGCGGCTTCGGCGCCCCACGCACCGCCACCACGGTGCGGTCGTCGTAGAGCGCCGGCATGCCCGGGAAGAGCGAGGCGATGTGCCCGTCGGGTCCGACACCCAGCAGGCAGACGTCGAACGCCGGTGCGTCGGCGTGGTCCTCTGGCCGCGCTGCCGCTGCGAGCTCCGCGGCGTAGCGGGCCGCGGCTGCCTCCGGGTCGTCGCCGTCCGGGCCGTCGGAGGGCGGCATGGGGTGCACCCGCGCCGGGTCGAGGGGCACCGCGTCGAGCAGCGCCGCGCGGGCGTCGGTCTCGTTGCGCTCGGGGTCGCCCGACGGCAGGAAGCGCTCGTCGCCCCACCACAGGTCGAGGCGGCGCCAGTCCACGGCGCCGCGGGCGGGCGAGTCTCGGACGGCCTCGAGGACACCGCGCGCGATCGACCCGCCGGTGAGCACCAGCGACGCAGCACCGCGCGCGGACTGGACGTCGACCAGCCGGGTCAGCAGCCGGGCGGCGACCGCCGCGGCCAGCTCCTGCGGGTCGCGGTGGACCAGCACGGTGGGGGTGCTCATGAGCGGCGGCCCCGGCCGCTCGACCTGGACGCGGTAGTCTTCGCCGGTTTCTTCGCCGTCGTCTTCTTCGCCGTGGTCGTGGTGGTCCGCTTCTTCGCCGTGCTCTTGGTGGCCGACTTGCCGGCGGTACGTCGCGCAGCCGGACGCATCGGGTCGCGCCACACGTGCTCCCGCTTGGCCGGGCGCCCGTCCAGCCCCTTGTCGCCGGTCACGGCGGACAGGGCGTCGGCGTAGGGCTGGTCGGCGTCCAGCCGGCGCAGCTCCTCCGCGAGCAGGTCGCCCAGCGACCGGCGCTTCAGCGGCAGCTGCCGGTCGGACATCCCGGTGCGCGACAGCGTCGCCAGGTAGCCGTCCGGCCGGTCGATGCGGAGGACGTCGTTGCGGCCGAAGCGCACCTCGGCGCCGGTGATCCCCGGGCCCCTCGAGGGAACCTGCTTGACCTTCACGCCGAGCCGGGCGGTCAGCCAGCCGGCGAGCAGCGCGGCGCTCGCGTTCTTCGGCTCGGCCATCACCTCGGCGGACGTCGGCACGGCAGCCACGTCGTCCAGCCCGGAGGCGAGCAGCGCCCGCCACGGTGTGCACCGGGTCCAGGCCAGGTCGGTGTCGCCGGGGGCGTAGTCCTTCGCCCGCTGCCGGAGGGCGGCCAGCGGGTCCTCCGCCGTCGAGACGTCGGTCACCCGGCGCGAAGCCTGCACGGCCAGGGCGTCGTAGGCGAGCTTCTCGGGGGTGTCCCCGTGCCACCAGGTCACCACAGGTGCGTCCGAGGCGAGCAGCGGCAGGACCACCGACTCGGCGTGCAGGGTCAGCCGGCCGTACATCCGCATGACCACCGACTCGTTGGCGCCCATCTGGCCGCCGACCTGGACCTCGGCGTCGAGCCGGTCGTCGGCGTCGACCTTGCGGCGCACGACCACCAGCAGGCGGCACGGGTGGGCGGCGGCGGCCTGAGTGGCGGCCTCCCGGGCCTCGTCGACGTGCTTCTCGTCGGCGATGACGACCAGGGTGAGCGCGAGACCGGAGGCGAGCGCGCCGGCCGTCCGGCGCTCGGCGGCGAGTGTCTTGACGATCTCGGTGCCGTTGGTGTCCCACAGGATGGTCGTCATGGTCGCCTCCAGACCCGGCCGTCGCGCGCCAGCATGTCGTCGGAGCACTTCGGGCCCCACTCGCCGGCCCGGTAGAGCTCGGGCTTGGTGCCGGCCCAGAAGTCCTCGAGCGGGTCGATGACCCCCCAGGACAGCTCGACCTCCTCGTTGCGCGGGAAGAGGGTCGCGTCACCGATCAGCACGTCCAGCAGCAGGCGCTCGTACGCCTCCGGGGACGACTCGGTGAACGCCTCGCCGTAGAGGAAGTCCATCGAGACGTCGCGCACCTCCATCGACGAGCCGGGCACCTTGGAGCCGAAGCGCATCGTGATGCCCTCGTCGGGCTGGACGCGGACCACCAGCTGGTTGTTGCCGAGCTCCTCGGTGTCGGTGGCGGCGAAGGGCAGGTGCGGCGCCTTCTTGAACACCACGGCGATCTCGGTGACCCGGCGCGGAAGGCGCTTGCCGGTGCGGAGGTAGAACGGGACACCCGCCCACCGGCGGGTCTCGACCCCGAGCCGCACGGCGGCATAGGTCTCCGTCGTCGATTCCTTGGGGACGTTCTCCTCGTCGAGGTACGAGGGCACGCGCATCCCGCCGAGCCAGCCCTGGTCGTACTGCCCGCGGACGGCGTAGTGCTCCATCGTCCCCGGCAGCGAGATCGCGCCGAGCACCTTGACCTTCTCGGTGCGGATCGCCTCGGCGTCGAAGGTGGCCGGCTCCTCCATCGCGGTCAGCGCCATCAGCTGCAGGACGTGGTTCTGCAGGACGTCCCGCGCCGCTCCCGCGCTGTCGTAGAAGCCGGCCCGGGTCCCGATGCCGACGTCCTCGGCCATGGTGATCTGCACCGAGTCCACGTAGTTGCCGTTCCACACCGGCTCGAACAGCGTGTTGGCGAAGCGCAGGGCCAGCAGGTTCTGTACCGTCTCCTTGCCCAGGTAGTGGTCGATGCGGAAGACGTCCTGGGGCGTGAACACCTCGTCGACGAGCTCGTTGAGCGCGCGTCCACTGGCCAGGTCGTGCCCGAACGGCTTCTCGACAACGACCCGCCGCCAGCCGCCGCGCTCGGTGTTGTCGGCCATCCGGGTGCGCTGCATCTGCTTGAGCACCACCGGGAACATCGCCGGCGGGATGGACAGGTAGAACGCGGCGTTGCCCTGGATGCCGTGCGACTCCTCCATCTCGACCAGCGTCGAGGCCAAGGTGTCGAAGGCGTTGTCGTCGTCGAAGGACCCGGGGATGAAGCGGATGCTGTCGGACAGCCGCTGCCAGACATCCTCGCGGAAGCCGGTCCGCGAGCCCTTCTCGGCCGCCTCGCGAGCGAGTGCCTCGAAGTCGCCGTCGCCCCAGTCACGCCGGGCGAAGCCGAGCAGCGCGAACCCCGGCGGCAGCAGACCGCGGTTCGCCAGGTCGTAGACCGCGGGGATCAGCTTCTTGCGGGCGAGGTCGCCGGTGACCCCGAAGACGACCAGCGCGCACGGTCCGGGCACGCGCGGCAGCCGGCGGTCCCGCACGTCGCGCAGCGGGTTGGGCCGGTCGCCCGTCTCGTGCTCCGGCAGGTCGCGGAGCGGCGGGTAGCTCGCCGTCATCCGGCGGCCTCCAAGGACGCCGCGGCGTCGAGGAGCTGCCGCACGCCGGCGGCCCGGTCGGTCAGGTGCAGACGGACGACGGGGCGCGACCGGCCGGCCAGGGCCCGCTGGTCGCCCAGCGCCTGCGCCATCTCGAGCCGGCCGAACGAGAACGGCCGGCCCGGGACCTCGACGTCGCGCTCCACCGCGCCGGTCACCTGGAGGAACACGCCCACCTGCGGCCCGCCCTTGTGGAACTGGCCGGTGGAGTGCAGGAACCGCGGCGCCCACCCGAACGTGACCTGACGCCCGCCGGCCGCAGCGGCCAGCCGCTCACGGAGTCCGAAGGCGTCGTCGTCGCCCTCGCGGTCGAGGTAGGCCATCACGGCGAGGTAGCCCCGCTCGGGGACGGTGCCGAGCAGACCGCGCAGGAGGCCTGCAAGGTCGGCCGGCCCACCCAGGGCGGTCAGGTCGCCGTGCACCTCGACGGCGCCGTCGACCAGCCCCGGGTCACCTTCGGGCAGCGGCCCGTCGCCGGCCTCGTCGAGCAGCTTCTGGGTGTTCTCCTGCGACTCGGCGACGTTGGGCTGGTCGAACGGGTTGATGCCGAGCACCACCCCGGCGACCGCGGTGGCGAACTCCCAGAGCAGGAACTGGGCGCCCAGCGAGCCGCTGACCGACGTGGCGTCGTAGCCCGGTCGGCCCGGGCCGAGCACGACCAGGTGGGCGTCGTCGCCGGCGTCGCGGAAGCCGGCGGCGCCGGTGCCCTCGACGACGATCGGCAGGATGCCCTTGCCCTGCTTGCCGGTCGACTCGGCCACGAGCTGCTCGGCCCAGTCGCCGAAGCCGACGATGCGGTTGCCGCCGGTGTCGCTGTCGGCGATCACCAGCTTGTCCCGGCCGGCGATGGCCAGCTCGCCCATCGCGCGGCCGAGCACGACGCCGGGGTTGCCGTCGTCGCCGAGCTGCCCGGCGAGCACCCGGGCGTCGGCCAGCAGCCGCTCGACGTCGGCGCCGGCCAGGAACGACGGGGTCAGCCCGAAGGCGGAGAGCGCGCTGTAGCGACCGCCGACCGACGGGTCGGCGAGGACCACCTCGTAGCCGGCGTCCCGTGCCTGCTTCTCCAGGGGCGACCCGGGGTCGGTCACGACGACGATCCGCCGGGCCACCTCGGCGTCGGTGAGCCCGGCCGACCGGAAGGCCTGCTCGAACGCCCGCCGGTGGCTGTCGGTCTCGATGGTGCCGCCGCTCTTGGAGGCGACGACCACGACGGTGCGCTCGATCCGGTCGCCGAGCACGCGGGCGACCTGGTGGGGGTCGGTGCTGTCGAGGATCGTCAGGTCGGCGCCCGCCGTGCGGGTGATGACCTCGGGCGCCAGAGACGACCCGCCCATGCCGGCGAGCACCACGTTGTCGAGACCGTCGACCCGGACCCGCTCGCGCAGGTCGCGCAGCTGAGGGAGCAGCGCCTCCGACGACCGCGGCAGGTCGAGCCAGCCGAGCCGCTGGGCGGCCTCGGACTGGGCGGCGACCCCCCAGAGGGTCGCGTCCTTGGCCGCCAGCCGGGCGGCGACCCCGGCAAGATCGGCGCCGCCGCTGTCGGCGGACCCCCCGGCGGCCTGGACGGAGACGCTCACTCGCCGGCCCCGGTCGCCCCGGCGTCCGCTTCCTTCGCCAGGCGCTCGAGCTCGGACTTGGTCGAATCGAGGAGGTCGGTCCAGGACGTCTCGAACTTCTCGACCGCCTCGATCTCGAGCACCTCGACGACGTCGTCCATGTCGATGCCCGCCGAGGCCAGGTCCGCCATGACCTGGTGGGCGCCGGCGTAGGCCGGCCGGATGGTGTCGCCGCGGACCACGCCGTGGTCGGCGACGGCGTCCAGCGTCGCCTCCGGCATCGTGTTGACGATGCCCGAGGCGATCAGCTCGACGACGTACTGCGTGTCGTCGTAGGACGGGTCCTTGACTCCGGTGGAGGCCCACAGCGGCCGCTGCGGCTTCGCCCCGGCGGCCGCCAGTGCCTGCCAGCGCTCACCCGAGAAGACCTGCTCGTAGCGCTCGAAGGCGAGCTGGGCATTGGCGATCGCCGCCTTGCCGCGCAGGTCGCCTACGTTCGCCGACCCGATCTTCTCCAGCCGCTTGTCGACCTCGGTGTCGACCCGGCTGACGAAGAACGACGCGACGGACGCCAGGTTGGTCAGGTCGTGCCCGGCCACCCTGGCACGCTCCACGCCCTGCAGGAAGGCGTCCATGACCTCGGAGTAGCGCTCGAGACCGAAGATCAGGGTCACGTTGATGCTGATGCCCTCCGCCAGGCACTGAGCGATCGCCGGGAGACTGGGCTTGGTCGCCGGGATCTTGATGAAGAGGTTCGGCCGGTCGACGAGCCACCAGAGCTGGCGGGCTTCGGCGATGGTCCGCTCGGTCTCGTGCGCGAGGCGCGGGTCGACCTCGATCGACACCCGTCCGTCGGAGCCGCCGCTGGCCTCGTAGACGGGGCGCAGGACGTCGCAGGCCCAACGCACGTCGAAGGTCGTCACCATCCGCACGGCTTCCTCGACGTCGACCCCCCGGACGGCGAGGTCGCGCAGCTGGCGGTCGTAGAGGTCGCTCTCGGTGATGGCCTTCTGGAAGATGGTCGGGTTGGTCGTCACCCCGACGACGTGCTTGTCACGGATCAGGTCGGCCAAGTCGTCGGTGGCCAGCCGCCTCCGGCTCATGTCGTCGAGCCAGATGGCGACGCCGGCCTCGGAGAGCTGTCGCAGGGAATCGGTCTGCCCACGAGGTGAATCAGTCTGCCCACGAAGTGAATCAGTCTGCCCACGAAGTGAATCAGTCATGGTGTCCTCTCAGTTGCCGGTCGTGCTGCCAGTGATGGAGCCGACCTTCTCGAGGGTCGCGTGCGCGGCGGCGACGACCCGGTCCCGGGTGAAGCCGAACTGCTCGAACAACACGGTGTGCGTCGCGCTGCTTCCGAAGTGCTCGATGCTGACCATCTCGCCGCTGTCGCCGACGATCTCGCGCCAGCCCTGCGCGACCGCGGCCTCGACGCTGACTCGCGCCTTGACCCCTGGTGGGAGCACCTGCTGCTGGTAGGCGCGGTCCTGCGCGTGGAACCACTCGACGCACGGCATCGACACGACGCGGGTCGGGTGGCCCTCCTCCTCGAGCGCCTCGCGGGCCGCGACGGCGAGCTGCACCTCCGAGCCGGTGGCCACGATGACCACCTCGGGCTGACCGCCCGCCGCGTCGGCGAGCACGTAGCCGCCGCGTGCGGTGCCCTCGGCGGAGCCCATGACGGACCGGTCGAATGTCGGCAGGTCCTGCCGGCTCAGGGCGAGCCCGGCCGGCCGGTCGGTGTGCTCGAGGATCGTCCGCCACGCGACGACCGTCTCGTTGGCGTCGGCGGGCCGCACCACGTCGAGCCCGGGGATCGCGCGCAGGGCGGCCAGGTGCTCGATCGGCTGGTGCGTCGGGCCGTCCTCGCCGAGCCCGATCGAGTCGTGGGTCCAGACGTAGGTCACCGGCAGCTGCATCAGCGCGGCGAGCCGCACCGCGGGCCGCATGTAGTCGCTGAACACGAGGAAGGTGCCGCCGTAGACCCGGGTGCCGCCGTGCAGCGCGATGCCGTTCATCACCGACCCCATGGCGTGCTCACGGATCCCGAAGTGCAGCACGCGGCCGTAGGGTCCGCCGGGGAAGGCCTTGGACTGCCGGTCCTCGGGGAGGAACGACGGCTCGCCCTCTGGGGTCGTGTTGTTGGACTCGGCGAGGTCGGCCGAGCCGCCCCACAGCTCGGGCAGGACCGGTGCGATCGCGGACAGCACCGCACCGGACGCCTTGCGGGTCGCCATGCCCTTGGCATCGGCCGGGAACTCCGGCAGGGCGTCGGTCCAGCCGTCCGGCAGGCGCCGGGACACCAACCGGTCGAAGAGCGCCCTGCCCTCGGCGTTGTCGGCGGCCCAGGAGTCGAAGGACTGCTGCCACTCGGTGTGCGCCGCGCGGCCGCGGCCGATGACCTCGCGGGCGTGCGCCAGCACGTCGGGGTCGACGTCGAAGGTCTTCGACGGGTCGAACCCGAGGAGCTTCTTGGTCGCGGCCACCTCGTCGGCACCGAGTGCGCTGCCGTGCGACTTGCCGGTGTTCTGGGCGTTCGGCGCCGGCCAGGCGATGACCGTGCGCAGCACGATGAAGGACGGCCGCTCGGTCTCGGCCTCGGCGGCGTCGAAGGCGCGGGCGAGGGCGGCGACGCTCTCCTCGTAGCTGCCGTCCTCGGAGCGCCAGTCGACGCGCTGCACGTGCCAGCCGTAGGCCGCGTAGCGGGCCACAGTGTCCTCGGAGAGCGCGATCGAGGTGTCGTCCTCGATGGAGATGTGGTTCTGGTCGTAGACCAGCGTCAGGTTGCCGAGCCGCTGGGTGCCGGCGAGTGAGGAGGCCTCGCTGCTGATGCCCTCCTCGATGTCGCCGTCCGAGGCGATGCACCACACCCGGTGGTCGAAGGGGCTCTCGCCGGGCGCCGCGTCCGGGTCGAGGAGACCGCGCTCCCGGCGGGCGGCCATCGCCATGCCGACCGCGTTGCCGAT
>DATHAP010000110.1 GCA_035489715.1 Actinomycetes bacterium | reverse complement strand
GCGGGCGACCGGGGCACCGGGCAGCTCGGCTCAGGCGATGCGGCGCGCGGTGTTGTAGCCCGGCATCGAGTTGACGGGCACGACCGACACCGGCTTGCCATAGGTGGAGGAGTGCACCATCAGGCCGTTCCCCACGTACATGCCGACGTGGCTGACGGGGGAGTAGAAGAAGATCAGGTCACCGGGCTGCAGGTTGGCCCGTGCGACGGGGACACCCGCCGTCGCCTGCGCGCGTGATGTGCGCGGCAAGGCCACGCCGGCGGCCCGGTACGCCGACCACGTGAGACCCGAGCAGTCGTACCCGCGGGGCCCGGTGCCGCCCCAGACATAGGGCTTGCCCTGCTGCGCCAGTGCGGTGTTCACCGCGACCTGGGCGGCGTGCGTAGGTGCTACGGGAGTTGCAACGGAAGCCACGGCCATCGCCGCGGGAGCGGTGGCAGCGGCGTGGGCCGCGGGGGTCAGCGGAGTGAGCGCGATCCCCGCTCCGGTGAGGAGGGCAAGAGCCGCCCCTCGGATGGAACGACGGCTGATCGTGGACGTGCGGGTAGTCGTCACGGACGACGGTTCTCCTGTTCTCCATGAACCGCCTACCGGGTTAGCTGACGGGTTCGGGCGTGGATTTCGCCCGGCGGGACCGGCGTGGCCGATCGCGCTTCACCCCAGTGCTGCGGTGGGTCCCCGGTCCGGGCACCGGAGCTCTCCGGTGCGCGGTTCGGCGGTGTCCTGCCGGGTGTCACCAGGTGCGGTGACGACGGGGCCTCGGCCGGACCGCGACGACGGTAGGTCGCCCTCGCGACGGGCGCGAAACGACCGCGGACGGCGTCCGGGAGATCAACACGAGTGCCTGTCCGCCACCCCGCGTACCCGACTCGCGACACCACCTCGACCGACTCCGCGGCCGGTTCCGAGCCCGTCCGGAGCCGGACGACGCAGCGCAATCAACCGTTTACTTCTCTTCGGCGGCGTTGCGACACGGAACGTCCGCAGCCCCATGCATTCCGGATGTGACCGTGACCACGGCTGCCGATGAACGCGGGGCTCGGCAGGGCACGGCAGCCGGGTCGTGCGCAGCCGTCGAGGTAGGGGTCGGCTGGGTCGCGAGGACGTCGCCGCATCTCTCGGCGGCTCGCCGATCCGCGCGATCGAGGCGACCGCGCACGCAGGCCTGTTCCCGGCGGCGCCAAGCTGCCGATACTCAGCCGTGAGCACGAGCCAGGACGACGGCACGGCGACGACGAGCCCCGTGGAGGAGCCGGTCGTGCCGTACAGCCCGGCTGCCCGGAAGCCTCCGCTCGGCGCACGCGCTGCGGCCTGGCGTCGTCAGCGGGAGGCGGCCGACGACGACGACCGAGCACGTCCCCGGGTCGGGTCGACCGCCGTCCATCCGGTCTCCGGTCAGAGCCTGCGCGCGGCCCTCAGCATCGGGCTGACCTTCGCCGTCGTCCTGATGGTCTTCCTCGGCCTGATCCTGCGGCTCCCGCCGGCCGACTTCGCGCAGTACATGGCACCGCTGACCGGCATCGCCGGCCTGGCGCTCGGCTACTGGTTCGGCTCCGACAAGAGCCGGTAGTCAGCTCAGCAGCCGCAACGGCGACGGGGCGGCCAGCGACTTCTCCAGCGTCACCCGGTGCACGCCGTCCTCGTCGGCCACGAAGGACAGCCGGTCGACCAGCTGGCGCATGAGCAGCAGCCCGCGACCGCCGTCCAGCGGGGATGGCGGGGGAGCAGCGGTCACCGCCTCGACGTCGAAACCGGGCCCCCGGTCCATCACGCTGATCCGGCAGACCTGGCCGTCGATGACGACGTCGACCTGGTACTCGTCCTGGTCGGCCGCGTGCTGGACGACGTTGGCGCACGCCTCCGACAGCGCGAGCAGGATCTCGTCGATCGTGCCGCCGCCCACCTCGAGGTGCTCCAGCGCCTGCCGGAGCAGACCCCGCACCAGCGGGACGCTCTGCGCGTCGACCGGCAACCGGACGGTGAAGTGGATGTTCACCGGCACCTCACCTCCGGAACCGGTGCGATTACCCTCGCGAGCAGGTGCTGTGCCGACGAGGGAGCCGATTCGTGCTGTTCGACGTAGGACGGACGACGCTCGCCGGTCGGCCGGCCCTCACCGTACGGGGCGAGCTCGACCTCGCGACGGC
>DATHAP010000109.1 GCA_035489715.1 Actinomycetes bacterium | reverse complement strand
CCGCGCGCTGGAGCGCGTGGCTGTCGACCAGCATGGGGGCGAGCAGGGCCTGGAAGCTCGTGACGCCGACGCGGTCGAAGGCGCGGGCGCCGACCCAGCCGAGGTCGGCCTCGCCCTCCGCCACGTCCGCGAGGATGCCCCGCTCGGCCCCTGCTTCACCGCGCCGCCAGCCGTCCGCGAACTCGATCGACAGCGTGCCGTCCGAGGCCCGCTCGACCTCATCGGCCCAGGCGCGCAGCTGCGGCGGCGGCTCGCCGTCGTTGGCCTGCGCGAAGCTCAGTGTGCGGACGGGCTCGTCGGCAGTGCCGCCGGCCCGGTCGACCGCGGTGCAGCCGCTCGTCCCGGCCAGCACGGCCGCCGCGGTGAGGGTCAGCATCGTCCGGGTCCTGTTCATCGGGCACCTCCTCAGGTGATGCCGCTGACGCTAGGAACGACGGATCGTGGCCACATCAGGGTTGGCCTCGTGCTCTTCGACGGTCAAGGTCAGTGCCAGCACGGTCCCGGACGGGCCCTCGCTACGGGATGCTGACCGCATGCGGTCCCGGCCGGCGCCCGTGGCTTTCTGGACCACCATCGCGTTCATCGGGCTGACCGCGACGGCGGCGTCGGCCTCGGTCGCCATCGCCGCGCAGGGTCAAGGGTTCACGTTCGCGATTCCGGACGCCGGAGGTCGGGTGGCGCTGCTCGGCCCCGTCGCTCTATGTCTGGCGGCCGCCGTCGTCCACCTCGTGCGGCACCCGGACCGGGTGCGCGTCGCCGTCCTGGTCACCGCGGCCGCGCTGGCGTGGTCGGTCGCCGAGTGGGACAACCCGAAGGGGGCGTCGGCGCTGCTCTTCTCGCTGGGACTGGCCGGCTTCGCCGCCACCCCGGCGGTCGTGCTCCACCTCGCACTGACCGACGCCCGGGGCCGGCTACTCGGTCGGGCCGCGGCGGCGCTGGTCGGCGCGGGGTACGTCGTCACGCTCGGGGTCCAGGGCGTGCTGTCCGCGGTCGGCTCCGATCCCGCTGCGGGCGGGTGCGTGAGCTGTCCGGCCAACCTCTGGCACGCCGGGACCGTCGCCGGCTGGACGACCTCGGTCGACACCCTCGGAGTGCGGGCCGGCCTGGTCTGGTCGGTGGCGGCCGTGCTGGCGCTCATCCTGGCCGCGCTCCGCGCGAGCCGCGCCCGACGTCGGACGACGGGGCCCCGGTGGTCGGCGGCCGTGCTGTTCCTCGTCGCGACGGTCGTGTCACACACACGGTCCACCGACCGGGGGTTCCTCGGCGCGGACGGGGTGGATCGCCGGCTGTGGCTCGTCCAGGCGGCCGCGCTCGCGGCGGTCGGCCTGTGCGTGCTCGGGGAGATGGTGCGCGAGCGGCGCACCGAGCGGGCACTCACCGGGCTGGTGGTGGATCTCTCGGGACTCTCGTCCCCGACCGGGTCGTTGCGAGATGCGCTCGCCACGAGGCTCGGCGACCCTTCGCTCGTTCTGGCCTTCCCCGTCGACGGCGGCCAACTCGTCGATGAGTGGGCGCAGCCGGTGAAGCTCCCGTCCCCCGGCGCGCGTGCGGTCACCCGGCTGGACTACGCCGGTGACACCCTCGCGATACTCGTGCACCGCACCGACCTGCTGGGCAGCCGCGACTCGGTGGACGACCTGGTCGCGGCGATCCATCTCGGGCTCGAGCACGAACGGCTCCAGGCCGAGGCGTTGGCCCAGGTCGCCGAGCTGCGCGCCTCGGGGATCCGGCTGGTCGCGGCGGGCGACGACGAGCGTCGGCGCCTCGAGCGCGACCTGCACGACGGCGCGCAGCAGCGCCTGGTGGGACTCGCGCTGGGCCTGCGTCTCCTAACCGCCCGCACGGGGGAGTCAGCGACGCTGCGGGAGGCGACGCGCGAGCTGCAGGCCGCCATCGACGACCTCCGCGCACTGGCCCGCGGGCTGTCGCCCCTCATGCTGGCGGACGCAGGCCTCGCGACCGCGGTGCGTGCGCTGGCGGAGTCGCGCGACGTCCGGCTGACGGAGGCGCCCGACGGGCGGTTTCCAGCGGTCATCGAGTCGACGGCGTACCTCGCCGTCGACCGGGCGACGGCTGCGTCACCGGCCGAGGTCGCCATCCGTCACGAATCGGGTCAACTCACGACGACGGTCCGCGTACAGGGGCCGGATCCCGACTTGGGAGACCTGGCCGCCAGGACGACCACGCTGGGTGGCGAGCTGTCTGTGCGACCTTCGACCGCCGCCTGGAAGTTGACGCTGAGCCTGCCCCTTTCCAGCGGCACGGCGAAGTAGCTGCGCCGGTCGGCTGCTCGAGCTAGACCCTCGCCCCGGAGATCGCTTACTTGTGTTCCAGGGTCTGGGCCCGTTCGGCCTCGATTAGTTGTGCCGGAACTCGGTGCGCGGACAGCAGGTCGGCGAGTGCGTCCGGAAACCGGGTCAGCAGCGTCCTGGCAGGGGCCAGCGGCATGAGGAGAGGCAGCAGCGTCAGCTCGTCGACCAACAGCGCGGCCGGGCGGCGCCACCGGAGCACAGTCGCGTACCAGGCCCCGAGCACCGTCGTGGACGTCTCGCCGTGCGTGACAGCCGGTCCCGGCACTCGGTCCCGGAACGCTCGGGTGCCATGCACGATGATCACGAGGAGTCACTGCTCGTGCAGGGCTCGAGCCCGGCAGCGAGCCACTGGCGGGACAAGTCCGCCAGGTTCATCACAGGCCGAGGACCAGCCGCAGCGCGGCGTCGACCTGGCGCAGCTCATCGAAGGTGAGGTGACCGGCTGACTCCTCCAAGCGCTGCGGATCCACGGCACTGGTCTGCTCGGCCAGCACCCGGGTCGGGCCGCCCTCGATGGACACCTCCGGACGGAAGGTGGCCGCGCGTGCCGAGGTGGACGTCGGCGCGACCAGCCAGGTCGAGAGCGGCAGCAGGTCGGACTGGACGACGACCGCGTAGCGGACGCCGGCCTGCTCATGGCCCCGGGCGCCACGGGCAGAGCGCAGGCGGTAGACCTCACCACGCACGCAGCGTCTCCATGTCCCGAAGAACCTGAGCCGCCTCGGCACGGTCGGCGTCGTCAGCGGCCAGCGCAGCAGCCTCTGCGCGCAGCCTGTCCTGCGCGGCCGTCTTGGCGGCCTCGATCAGAGCCGAGCGCACGGCGGTGGAGATAGACGTGCCGTCTTGCGTCAGAACGGCCAACGCCCGCCGGGCGTCTTCGTCCGGGCGGAAGGTGATCGTCTCGGCCACCCCTGAAGTGTCTCACGGCATGTAAGACGTGGGAAGAAACTGTTGGGCGGCTTCCCGAAGGCGACTCCGATGCTGAGGCAACCCGAAGGCACGAACGCTGCCCGACGACTCCCCTGACCAGCCAAGACACCGCTCGGAGGACAAAGCCTTCCGAGCTGACTGTGCGGGTTCGATTCCCGCCACCCGCTCCACTGCGATGTCGCGGGACACCGTTCACAGGTCGATCGCCTACGCCGCTTGGACTGCACTGCTCACCTTCGCCGGCGCCCATCTCGTCGCTCACCTCACCGTCGGCGAGTCCGGTGCGAGGGAGATCCTGGCCGCGGGTGCAGCCGCCTACGCCCTGTCCGCGACCCACGTCGGACGAGTCGGGGGTTCGGTGGCCGTCCCGCCGCCTGGTGTTGGGGTCGTCGGCGGCGGTGGCGGCGCTGGTACCACTTCGTCTGGCCGGTTCCCCGTCTGTCCCAGCCGCGGTGACCCTGTTCGTGCTCGTCGGGGCCGCCCCGGCGTCCGCACCCCGGCGTCGGCCACGCTGGCCCTGACACAGCTCGGCGGCAACGCAGCGGTGATGATGACCGCTCGGACGGCCGCCACCCAGGTGGGATATCTGCTCGGCGCCGCGGCCGGCGGCCCAATCATCGCCGTCCTCGGCTACCCCGCCCTCGGGTTCGCACTGGCCGCCGGATTGCTGGCATCGATCGGCATGCTGTCCCGGGTGGGGAACCCGAGCGACCGCTCAGCCCCGAGTGATGGCGGCGGCCGCGGCAGCACGACCGGCGAGGCCGGTGACCCCGAGCTTGGCGTAGGCGTTGGCGAGGTGACGCTCGACCGTCCGCTCGCTGAGGAAGAGCCTCAGTCCGGCTCGTTGCCCGCCGGTCCTCCGATCCGGAAGGGGGTGCTGACGCCCGCGTACGCGACGTGGGCGATGAGTCCCTCGGCGGCGTGCGGCAGCTTGTGGCAGTGGTCCGCCCAGATGCCGGGGTTGTCGGCCACGAACGCGACCTCGTACGACTCGCCCGACTCCACATCGAGGGAGTCGACCCACCACGGGCTTCCGGACGCGGCCACACCGTTGCGGCTGAGCACGACGACGTGGTGGCCGTGCAGGTGCATCGGATGCAGCTGACCGCTGTGGTTCTCCAGCGTCATCCGGACGACGTCCCCCTCCTCGACCACGAACATGGGTACGTCGGGGAAGAGCTGGCCGTTGATCGACCACTGCAGCCCGGGGATGCCGTCGACGAAGCCGGGACGCCGTCCGATGGAGTACTCGAAGCGCCGGTCGACCGTCTCGGGGTCGAAGCCGAGCGGGGCCGGTGAGCCGTACGGGAGCAGGTCCAGCCGCGGGTGGAGTTCCTCCGCCGACGGAGCGCCGGCGCCGGCGCGGCCGAGGACCAGCGACGGCCCGGCCCGGTCGCCGAGCTGTACCCGCACGGCGGAGCCGGCCGGGGGCCCCACGACCCCCAGGTCCGCCCGGCCTCCCGCAGGCACGCGCACGGACCGGTCGCTGACGTCGGCGGAGCCGACGACGTCGCGGCCGTCGACCGCGAGCACGCGGAAGGCGGCACCAACGACCTGCGCGTCGAGCGGCCCGTCGTCGGTGTTGACCACCCGCACCCGTACCGGCGTGCCCGGCTCGACGTCGACCCGCGTCTCCCCAGTCGCGCCGCCGACCGTGCGCAGGCCCTGGTAGGTATGCACCGCGGCGACGACGTCCACCTCCGCCGGGGCCGACGGCGGGTCGACGACGAGCGCGCCGAACAGGCCGTCGCGCACCTGGACGTGGGAGACCTGGTGGGAGTGGTACCAGTACGTCCCGGCGTCCTCGGCGACAAACCGGTAGAGGTGGGAGTCGCCGAGTGCCACCGCGTCCTGGGTGATTCCGGCGACCCCGTCCTCGGCGTTGGGCACGTCCACGCCATGCCAGTGCAGCGTCGTCCCGCGGGCCACGGACTCGTTGATCAACGTCACCTGGACGAGGTCGCCCTGCTCCGCGCGGATCGCCGGGCCCGGGGACGCGTGGTTCAGCGTGAAGCCCTCGACCGTCTCCCCGGTCGCGAGGGTCACGGTCTCCTGCCGGGCGACCAACGTGACCTCGACATCGGGCCGGCCCTCAGCCGGACCGGCCAGCTCGGTGACGGGGACGTTGCCCGGCTGGGCCGGTGGGCCGTCCCAGCCGAGCGCGTGAGCCTCGTGCCTCGCGGCCGACCCGCCGCCGTGGTCGGCGTACCCCATGCCCATGACCGAATACGTGTCGGGGACCAGGCTGCGCCCCCAGAACCAGCCGAGCGGCAGGAGCAGGGCCGCCGATGCCAGGGCGGCGACGACGGCCCGGTCAGACCGGCGCCGTGTCCAGGACCCGTTCATCGCTCTGCACCCGGGTGATCCGCCGACCGGCCTGCAGCGCCGTACCGAGGATGAGTAGCGCGTTGAGCCCGTGCAGTCCGCCCCAGGTCGGGCCGACCGCGAACGCCGGGAAGAGCAGCGCGAACTGCAGCAGCACGAGGCCGAACAGCGCGGCGGCCCACCGCACCGCTCCTGGGGCGCGGGTGAAGAACGAGACGACTAGGAGCGCGATGACCAGCAACGCGATGAGCGAGCCGTTGTACCGGTGGATCATCACGCCGAGGTTGCCCTCCCAGTCGTAACTGGACGTGATGGCCCCGCCGTCCTCCATCTCGTGGATGATCCCGAAGAAGCCCATGGCGATGGCGGCGGCCTGCACTGCCACGCATGCGGCGACGAGGAAGGCCAGCACGCGGTAGGTGGATCTCATGACGTCTCGCAGCCGTCGGGAGCGGCGGCGATCGGTTCGCCGGCCCGGTGCGCGAGGATGGTGGTGGCCGGCTGGATCCGAACGCGGCGGACCCACAGCAGAACGCCAACGGCCATGAGCACGGCGGTGGCGACGAGCGAGCTGACCACGGCTTCGGGGACGGTGGCCGCACTCTCGACGCCGGCCGCACGGACGATGAGTTCCCCGGAGCCCCAGAGCGGCATCCACGGCTCCAGGACCGTCATCTGGATGCCGACGACACCGATGACGACGAGTACGCCCTCCATATCGCGGGGCACCAGGGCGGCGGCGACGACACCGATGGCGACGGAGGCCACGCAGCCCAGCCCGATGGCGAGGGCCAGCATGGCGACGTCGACCTCCTGTTGCGAGCCGATCAGCAGCGCGAAGGCGGGGGTGATGAGGGCTGCCAGGACGAGGACCGTGACGACCCGTCCGAGCAGCAGCTCGGCCGCCCGGTACCCGGCCAGCAGCAGCGGCTGGTCGGCCCGCCTCGAGCCGTTCACCACGAAGAGCGCGGCCACAGCGACCGCCCAGCTGGTGCCCATGGCACCGGACGCCAGCACCCAGAGCTGGTCGTCGGCGGTGGCGCCGGCCTCCTGAATCTGCATGCGCCCGGAGAAGTAGAACGCGAGCGGCAGCGCGACGAGGATCGCCAGCGCGAGCCGGCGGCGCGACAGATCGCGCCCGTGCATCACGGTGACCGTGGTCAGTCGGTGCCAGCTCATGCCGCCACGCCCCTCTCCCCGTCGAGGCTCCAGCCGCCGCCCGTACGCAGCTCGAGCACGTGTGTCACGCGGTGCAGCTCGGCGAGCATGTGGGTGACGACGACGACGGCCGCGCCCTCGTCGCGCCACGTCCGGACGTGCTCCCAGAAGTTCTCGTACGTGCCGCGGTCGAAGCCCTGGTACGGCTCGTCCAGCAGGACCAGTGGGCCGTCGCTCATCAACGCCAGCGCAAGGTTGAGCTTCTGCCGGGTACCGGTCGAGAGCTCGCGGACGGTGGCCGCCTCGTCCGGTGGGTAGCGCAGCCAATCCAGCAGCGCCCCACCACGAGCCGCGGCCCCGGCCCGGTCTAGGCCCAGCCCCGCCCCCACGTAGAGGACGTGCTCGTCGGCCGTGAGGTTCTCGATGAGGCCGGCCTCCTGTGGGCAGTAGGCGAGCCGAGGCGGGCGGGCGACGGTCCCCGTGTCCGCTGCCAGGACGCCAGCGCAGATGCGCAGCAGCGTCGTCTTGCCGGCACCGTTCTCGCCGATCACGGCGAGCGCCTCACCACGTCTCACCTCGAAGGAGACGTCGTCGAGCACCCGGCGCCGCTTGTAGGACTTCCCGACCCCCCGCACCGACAGCGCTACTGCCTCATCCATCCCGACCCCCAGCCCTCGCGGTCCCGGCCGTCCCGCACCGCCTCTGGCGATGACGGTCCGCGCCGGGCGTCCCGGGCATCAACCTCGCGACGTCCCTGCCGGTCCGGGAAGCTGTCCCGTGCCGCGTCCCAGACCGGCCTCACGGGCCTGGTCCTTCGCCGCGGCACGATCGGGCAGCTGCAGCTTGGTGAGAATGCTTGACACCAGGTTGCGGACGGTCTTCAGGGTGATGCCGAGGCGCTCGGCCATCGCTGCGTTGCCCAGGCCCTGAGCCAGCAGCCGGAGGACGTCGTGCTCACGCGGGGTGAGCTGCTCGAAGGGGTCGGGGGCCACCGTGCGCGCGAACCAGTCGGCCATCCGGCGGGCCAGCGCGGCGCCGAAGACCGCCTCTCTGCGGGCCACCGCGTGGACGGCCGACAGCACCTCGCCCGGATCGGCACCCTTGAGGACGTACCCGAGGGCGCCGGCGCGGACCGCGTCGAACACGAGGCTGTCGTCGTCGTACATCGTGAGGACGAGGATGCCGACTGACGGCGTGCCGGTGGCGATGGCCTCGATGGTGGCGGTCCCGCCGGGACCCGGCATGCCGAGGTCCAGCACGACCACGTCAGGCTCCAGGGTCCTGGCCGCCCGGACCGCCTCGTCGCCCGTCACGGCCCGGCCGACCACGTCGACGTCCGGTTCGCCGGTGAGCAGGGCGTGCAAGCCGTCGAGGAAGACCGGGTGGTCGTCCGCGATTACCACGGTCGTCGTCACGCAGCACCCCCCGCGAGCGGGAGCGCGGCGACGACGGTGGTCCCGCCGCGGGACCCGGGCTCGACCTCGACGTGCCCGCCGAGCTCGGCCGCCCGCTCCCGCATCGCAGTGATCCCCACGCCCGCACCGACGTCCGGCGGCAGCCCCACCCCGTCGTCGACGACGCGGACCTCCAGTCGTGAGTCCTGCACTCCGAGGTGGACCTTGCAGGAGGACGCCCGGGCGTGGCGAACGGTGTTCACCACGGCCTCGACCGCGATCCGGTACGCGGCCGTCTCGACGGCGGCCGGCAGGGCGCCCAGGTCGCCCGAGGTCGAGACGGTCACCTGGGGAGTGTCGAGGTCACCGACGTGCTGCCGCAACGCCCCCGCGAGCCCGAGCTCGTCGAGAGCCGGCGGCCGCAGGTCGTACGCGAGCCGACGAACGTCGCCGACCAGGCTGGTGGTCCCCTCCCGGACGTCGGCTAGGGCGGCCGCCGCGCGGTCGGGGTCGGCAGCCACCAGCCGGCGGGCCGCCTCAGTCCGCAGGCCGAGGCCGGCGATGGCCGGCCCGAGCTCGTCGTGGAGCGCCCGCCGCAGCCGGCGGCGCTCCTCCTCGCGGGCGAGCACGATCCGCTCCCGGGAGCGCTGCAGGTCGGTGCGCAGACTGAGCTCGCGGGCCGCGGCACCGACCTGCCGGGCCAGGTCCTCGAGCAGCCGGCGGTCTGCGCCGCCGTACGCAGCGCCGGAGGCGCGCGGGGCGAGCCGCAGGGTCCCGATCCGCTCGCCACGGTCGACGAGCGGGACGTCGACCAGCTGGCCGTCGCCGAGCCAGCGGGGGCGTGTCCCCGCCTCCACCCGCCGCTCCAGTGCCGGGACCTCGATGGCCACGTACGGGGCTCGGAGGGCGTCAGCGACGTCGTCGGCGATCGCGGGCAGGAGGTCCGCACCACCCGTCGCGTCTAAGCGGCGCCCCAGCCGGCTCAGAGCCAAGTACGGGTCGTCGCGGTCGCCATACATCAGCCGGCTCACGGCCTTCTGCAGCGCCACCCGGAGCGGGTTCACTGCGACCGCCACGACAGCGGTCGCCACGATCGAGGCGGGGGTCGTCGAGCCACCCCGCATGACGGCGCCGGCGACGCTGACCACGACAAGGTAGATGCTGACGACGCTCGTCGTCAGCAGGCCGTAGAGGAGGCCGCGGTTGAGGACGATCTCGAGGTCGAAGAGGCGGTGGCGGGTCACCGCGACGCCGAGCCCGACCACGAACGGCAGCGCGGCGAGGCCGATCCACGCCGTAGGGAGGCTCTCGCCGAGCAAAACCTGGGGGAGGAACCACCCCGCCAGGCCCGCCGAGATCGCGAGGGTCCCGGTGCCGGCCAGCCAGCGCATCTGTTGGCGCTCCAGAGCGTCCCGGGAACCACGAAACTGCGCCACCGAGACACCGGTGTACGCCAGCAGCGTGGCGACGACGACCAGCGCTCCGCCGCGGATGGTGAGGCCGACCCACTCCAGACGGTTGCCGCTCCCGGGCGCGACCAGCGCGGCCCAGGCACCAGTCACCCAGAGCGGCGCCGCGCCGAGGACGGCCGTGGCCGCCGGCCGGTCGGCGAGCCGGCGGAAGGGGCGCGGGAAGAGCAGAGCGAAGGCCAGCCCGCCCGCCCAGGCGGTCAGGTAGGCGACCTGGGTCAGGCCGAGGTACAGCCCGGTCAGCAGCCGGTCGGTCACGCCGACCGTGGGCAGCCCGAGCAGGGTGGGCACCGTGCTCGTCCCCAGTCCCGCGGCGAAGACCAGGAGGGCCCCGGTGGTCGCATCGGCCCGTCGCCACCACACGAAGCCGGCGACCGCCATGAGTGACCCGACGAAAAGCATGGCCGGCCAGGCCGCGAGGAGCGTCAGCAGGACGTCGGGCCGCGCGAGGTCGACCGAGACGGTGAGGCGGCGGTCCGCCCTGAGCACGGTAAAGTCGACCGTCCCCCCAGCTGTCGGCGTGGCAGCCGGCTGGGCCTCGGTGTCCGCGTCCGTGAGGCTGCGGCCGTCGACCGCCGTCACGAGATCGCCGTCCCGGAGCGGGCAGGTCCCGGCCGCCTCGACCACGACACCCTCTGCGGTCCAGTCGGACGGGCGGACCCCGACCCGTCCGCAGTCAGCGGGACGCGTCGCGAACAGCGCGACGAAGAGGCCACAGGCGGCGATCATGACCGCCGCCACGAGCAACGGGGGCCACCGTCCGGGCACGACGTCAGGCTAGAGCCTGTCTGACGAGTCGGACACGGGTGACCCGGTACTCCCGCTCGGTCTGCTCCACGCTCGTGAGATCGAGGCGGCGGTGAACGGATTGCGCTACGGCGTCCCGGTGGGCGTCGTCGCCGGCCAAGCCCGAAGCACCGGCGCCTGAAGCGCCCGGCCGAAGGAGAAGCTCAGCTCCCACGGCTGCGGGGCCCGCCGGTTGAGCGTGTCCAGGGGCGGGTGGCCTCCAGGTCGGTCTGACCGCCGGAGAAAGACGATTCAGGGCACCGCCGCAGGGACGGCCTGCCGCAGCGCACGGACCGTCGCGTCGGCGACCTCCTCGGGCCCGGCCCGGTACGGGCAGTCCCCCTGCGGGCGGGGTGACTGCCTTCTGGCCGCAGAAGCTAAGCGGGGGGTCCTCAGTCGCTCTGGCATGGTTTCTACGGCTGCGTTGTGAACCAGTGCGGCAGCGATACGCGCAGCTCGAACCAAGGGTTACTGCAGGCCACGGAGACGTACGTGGCGCTGAGGCACGCGGAAGGCACGACATCCGGCTGACCTGCCGCTGACCAGCCAGTATGGCGCTTGGAGTCCCAAGCCTTCCAAGCTGACTGTGCGGGTTCGATTCCCGTCACCCGCTCCAGTGATGTCTCGGGACACCGTTCACAGGTGTCCCGAGACATCGCACGAGTGGAGGCACTCGATCGCCTTGCCCCCTCAACGAGGCCGCCCTACCGTCCGCATCAAGTCGCACGGCGCGGCTGTCCGCCTGTGGGCGGTGATCCTCTAGCCAAGCAGAGGAGATGGGAGCAGGGCTATGTCT
>DATHAP010000108.1 GCA_035489715.1 Actinomycetes bacterium | reverse complement strand
TCACGGTTGGCGTTGTCGAAGGCGGCCTTTACGCCGACGCCCTGGTCGTCGTCGTGGTTCCAGATGACGTCGATCTTGTCAGCGGACTGGAGAAGGTTGGACGCGGCCTTCTCGCCGGACTCCACCGTGAACTCCGCGGCGACCCGGTTGTCGACGTCCTGGTCACACGCCTTGAGCGCGTCCTTGAACCCCTTCGAGCGGTCCTGGGTCAGCGGCAGCGCGTCGATGCCCGCGATCTCCGCGATCACCGGGTCGGCGATGTCGTTCTCTGCGATCAGCTCGCACGCGTACGTTCCCGCGGAGACGCCCATCCCGTAGTTGTCGCCGAGGATGGTGCTCCGCGCCGCGAACGGCGACGAGAACTCGCGGTCCACGTTGATGACCGGGATGCCGGCGTCCATCGCCTTGCGTGCGACGTCGGTCAGCGCCGCGCCGTCGGTCGGCAGCAGCACGATCGCGTCGACCTTGTCGTTGATGAAGGTCTCGATCTGGCTGATCTGCAGGCTGGCGTCGTTGGTCCCCTCGGCCTGCTTGAAGTCGATGTCGTCGTACTTCGCCGCTTCCTCCTCCGCGGCGCTGTTGATGGCGGCCAGCCACCCGTGGTCGGCCTCAGGTCCCGAGAAGCCGATGGTGACGGTGTCACCGGTGTCGTCGTTGGAGCTGCCGGCGTTCTCGGCCGAGTTGCTGCCGCCGTCGTCGCCCGAGTCCTCGGGGTCGTTGCTGGTGCAGCCGACGAGGAGGGCGGCGGCGGCCAGCAGGGCGCCGGCACCCGCCACGCTCCGCCGGAGCGGGCTCGTGGTGCGCAGGGACATGAGTTCTCCTCAGGTGGGTCCCCGGCGGTCGCCAGGGTCGGTGGGTGGGACGGGAGGCGGGAAGTCGGGCGCGGTGGGACGTCATGAACCGGGCTCAGGGTCAGGGCGCGCCCTGCCGTGCGGAGACCCGCTGCTGGAGAAGGACGGCGGCGATGATGATCACGCCCTTCGCCACGGCCTGGGTCGAGGTGTCGAGGTTGTTGAGCGTGAAGACGTTCGTGAGGGTCGTGAAGATCAGGACACCGAGGACGCTGCCGACGATCGTCCCCCGGCCACCCGAGAGCAGCGTGCCGCCGATGACGACGGCTGCGATCGCATCGAGCTCCCAGAGGTTGCCGTGCGTTGAGCTGCCGGTCGTCGTGCGGGCGACGATCATGACGGCCGCGACCCCGCATGCCAGCCCGAGCAGGATGTAGAGCAGCGCCGTGTGCCGACGGACGTCGATGCCGGCCAGCCGCGCCGCCTCGGGGTTGCCGCCGACCGCGAGGGTCCGGCGCCCGAACGTCGTCCGGTTGAGGAGCACCCAGCCCCCGGCCGCAGCCAGCGCGAAGATGATGACCAGGACCGGGACACCGAGGACGTCACCGCCGAACACGTCGACGAACTCGTCGACGGTGACGATCTGGGTCTTCTTCTCGGCGATGATCTCGGCCAGCCCACGAGCGGCGGCCAGCATCGCCAGCGTGGCGATGAAGGGCGCGATCCGGCCGTACGCGATGAGGACGCCGTTGACCAGGCCGCAGCCCGCGCCGACCGCCAGCGCGGTGAGGACCATCAGGCCCCAGTGGGTGTCCTCGGCCATCGTCTGGGTCGCCAGCGTCGTGGACCAGACCGAGGCGAGGGCGGCGATCGCGCCGACCGACAGGTCGATACCCCCACCGGTGATGACGAACGTCATGCCGATGCTGACGACGCCGATGATCGAGGCCAGCCGCAGGATCGTCAGCATGTTGTCGACGCTGGCGAAGCGGTCGCCCGCGGTGGCTATGCCGATCACCACCAGGATGGCGAGGGCGATGACGAGGCCGAGGTTGCGGCCCGCCGGGTTGCTCAGGAAGCGGATCAGCGGCGACTCCGCACTGCGCTCACCAGCGCTGACAGCGGCGCGCTCCACGCGGCCGCGCTCGTCCTGGGGCGGTGCGGCAGCCTGCGCCGGTGTCCGCTCGCTCACTGCTCTGCCATCTCTCTGCTGCCTTCCATGACCAGATCGAGCACGCGGTGCTCGTCGATGTCGGTCGCCCGTCCCTCGTGGACGACGCGGCCCTCGCTGATGACCAGCACCCGGTCGGCCAGGCCGAGCACCTCTTCCACCTCGCTGGAGACCACGACGACGGCGACCCCGTCGGCCGCCAGCCTCCGCACGAGCGCGTAGATCTCGCTGCGTGCACCCACGTCGACGCCGCGCGTGGGCTCGTCGAGCAGGAGGACCCGGCAGCCCCGGAGCAGCCACCGCGCCAGCACGACCTTCTGCTGGTTGCCGCCGGACAGCGTGCGCGCCGCCCGGGTGACGCCGGTGGGGCGGACCTCCAGCGACGTAGCGAGCTCCTCGGCGGCGGCCTGCTCCTGGCGACGCCGGACGAAGCCGAGGCGGGTGAAGCGCGACAGCGACGACAGGCTGACGTTGCGGGCGACCGACTGGTCGAGCAGCAGCCCCTGGCTCTTGCGCTCCTCCGGGGCCAGGCCGACCCCCGCGTTCACCGCGGCCCGCACCGAGCCGTTGCGCAGCGGCCGGCCGTCGACGGTGACCGAGCCCGCGGTCGCCCGGCGGGCGCCGTAGACGGTCTCCAGGATCTCCGACCGCCCGGACCCGACCAGCCCGGCCAGGCCCACGATCTCGCCGGCGGCGACGGAGAACGACACGTCGGCGAACTCGCCGGCCCGGGACAGTCCCTCGACCGCGAGCACCGGGTCCGTCGTGGCGGCGGCCGGACGCTCGGGGAAGACGTACTCGATGGAGCGGCCGGTCATCAGCCGAATCAGGTCGGGTGTCGAGGTCTCGGCCGCGATCAAGCCGGTCGCCACTGTCCGGCCGTCCTTGAGGACGGTCACCCGGTCGGCGATCTGGCGGATCTCCTCGAGGCGGTGCGAGATGTACACCACGGCGACGCCCTGAGCCGACAGGTCCCGGATGACGCGGAACAGGTTGTCCACCTCGCCGGAGTCGAGCACCGCGGACGGCTCGTCCATGATGATCAGCCGGGCGTCGTGCGAGAGGGCGCGGGCCATGCTGACGATCTGCTTGCCGGCCGCCGAGAGGAGGCCGACCTCGCGGCCGGGGGAGAGCTCGGAGTGGCCGAGCCGCTTCAGCAGGTCCCGGGTCCGGGCGTTGGTGGCCGCCGGCCTGGTCATCAGCCGGGAGTCCTCGTGACCCAGGTAGACGTTCTCGGCGACGGTCAGGCCGTCGACGAGGTCGAGCTCCTGGTAGATCGTGGCCACACCGCGTCGCATCGCGGCCTGGGGGTTGGCCAGGCGGACCTCCTCCCCGAGCCACGTGATCGAGCCGCCGTCTGGCTGGTGCGCACCGGCGAGGACCTTGATCAGCGTCGACTTGCCCGCGCCGTTCTGGCCCAGCAGCGCGTGCACCTCTCCCGCGCGGACGTCCAGGTCGACCCCGTCGAGAGCGCGGACGCCGGGGAACTCCTTGACGATGCCGGTCATCGCGAGCAGGGGCTGGTCAGCCGCAGGCTGCGTCGTCGGCTCAGGCATGGCTGAGCACCGAGTCGGAGACCATCCGGGCCGCGCCGACGACACCGGCTTGGTGTCCTAGCTCGGACAGGACGATCGGAAGGTTGCCGGTGGCGAGAGGCAGCGACCGGCGGTAGACGACGCTGCGGATCTCCGCGAGCAGCGGGTGTCCCAGGCCCATCGAGACCTCGCCGCCCAGCACCACCATGCCGGGGTTGAAGAAGCTGACCAGCCCGGCCAGCAGCAGGCCGAGGTTGCGGCCGCCCTCACGGACCAGTTCCAGTGCGGCGGCGTCCCCGGCGGCCATCGCCACCGCGACGTCGGCGGCCGTCAACGTCCCGGCCTCCCGCAGGCGCTCGGCCAGCAGGTCGGAGCGTCCGGATCGGGCGGCCTCGGTGGCGTCCCGGGCCAGCGCCGCGCCACTGAAGTGGGCCTCGAGGCACCCCACGTTGCCGCACGTGCACATCGGCCCGTCGTCGTCGACCCGGATGTGGCCGATGTCGCCCGCGCTGCCGCTGGCCCCCCGGTAGACGGCACCGTCGACCACGATGCCGCAGCCGACGCCGGTGCCGACCTTGACGAAGAGCAGGTCCTGCACCGAGCGCGCCAGTCCGGCGTGCATCTCGCCCAGCGCCATGATGTTCACGTCGTTGTCCAGCAGGACGGTGCAGCCGAGGTGCTGCGCCAGGACCGAGCGGACGGGGTACTGGTTCCAGCCCGGCATGATCGGCGGCGCCACCGGGACGCCGTCGCGGAACGAGACCGGCCCGGGGACCCCCACCCCGGCTCCGTGGACCTCCAAGGCGCTGTCCTCGGCGCGGAGCTTGCCGACCAGCTCGAGGACGACCGCCAGGACCGACTCGGGGCCGGTGCGCACGTCGATGGCCTCGCTGACCTGCTCGAGCACGGTCAGGTGCGCATCGGTCAGCGCCACGTCGACCGAGGTGGCGCCGATGTCGATGCCCAGGTAGCGAAGGCCACCCGCGAGGTCGACGATCGAGGAGCGGCGCCCGCCACGCGAGGCGGCGAGGCCCCGTGGCTCGATCAGACCGATCTCGGTGAGGCGGTCCAGCTCGACCGCGAGCTTGGAGCGGGAGAGCCGCACCGCATCGCCCAGCTCGGCCCGGCTGACCGGGCCGAGGTCGCGCAGCAGCCTCACCAGCATCGACTGGTGGGCGTTCTCGGGGCCGACGAGCACCCGCCGCATGTGTGTGCCTCTTCCGTCTGGTCCGCGGCCCGCACCACGAACGTGGCGGTGACGTTAGAACAGAACCGCCGTGTAAGGAAGAGGTTTCGTGAAAGTCTCGAGAACTTTTTCTTTGAGCGGGACGAAGTGCCAGCTCCCGACCTCAGGCCAGGTCAGCACGGTCGTACAGTCCGCTGCATGTCCGAGCATGACGTGAACTAGGTCACAATGAGGGCTTGACAGGGTCTAAATCGGACGGACATTGTTCCGTCACAGGAAAAAGTCGGCCGGTCCGCGTCCTAAGGGCGGGCGCCCGCGCCCGGCCCCACGGCCGCCCACCCCTGCGTCCCAGCTCGCCCGACCCGCCCGACCCGCCCCCCAGCCGCCGCTCACCCGCCATCGACACGTCTGGCCCAGCGCCTGCGGGGCCGGACACCCCCCACTCGAAGGGACCGCGACATGACAGGACCACCCCCGCAGCTGAGCCGCCGGGGTCCTCAGCGTCTCCGCCGGCGCCGCGATGGCCGTGACGCTGGGCCCGGTCCTGGGCACGGCGCTCGGCAGCCCGGCCGCGCCGCCGACGCGAGGGGGCTGATCCGGACAGCGTCACGGCGGACGCCCCGGCCCCGGTCCCCCAGGGCCGGGGCGTCCGTCCGTGCGGTGGGTGGGATGGTCAGCCGCCGCGCAGGGCCACCGTCATGGCCTCGACCGCGAGCAGCGGTGCGACGTTGAGGTCGACCTGCTCGCGGGCCCGCAGCACAGCGTCGATCCGCCGAAGGGTCGTCTCCGGCGAGCTGGACCGGCCGATCGCGGTCACCGCCTCGCGCATCTCCTCGTTGACCAGCTCGACCTCGGCCCCGGCCTGGACGGCCAGCACGTCGCGGTAGAAGCCGGCCAGGTCGACCAGGGCGCGGTCGATGCCGTCGCGCTTGGCACGGGTCGCCCGGCGCCGCTGCTCCTTCTCGAGCTCGCCCAGCGCGGCACTCGCACCCGCCGGCTGGCGGGCGCCGACACCGATGCCCAGAGCCCGCTTCACGTGCTCGGTCTCGGCCGCGGCCCGCGCGGTCGACGCCTCGTCGGCGTCCTCGGTGGCCGCGGCCACCAGCTCGGCGGCGGCGGTGATCGCGGCGCTCACCCGGTCCAGTGACTGCGGCAGCCGCATCACGTCGTGGCGCCGCAGCCGCGCCTGCTCGTCGGTCGCCAGCCGCCTCGCCCGCCCGATGTGCCCCTGCGCGGCCCGGGCGGCGAAGCCGGCCATCCCAGGGTCGACCCCGTCGCGGCGCACGAGCACGTCGGCCACCGCCGCGCTGGAGGGAGTCCGCAGCGACAGGTGCCGGCACCGGGACCGGATCGTCGGCAGTACGTCGTCGACCGACGGCGCGCAGAGCAGCCAGACCGTGCGCGGCGTCGGCTCCTCGATCGCCTTCAGCAGGACGTTGCTGGTGCGCTCGGCGAGCCGGTCGGCGTCCTCCACGACGAGAACCTGCCATCGGCCGCCGGACGGGTGGGTGGCTGCCCGGCCGACCAGGCTGCGCACGTCCCTGATCAGGAAGCTGACGCCCTCCGTGCGCACCACCTCGACGTCGGCGTGGGTGCCCCCCAGCGCGGTGTGGCACGACGCGCACTCACCGCACCCACCGCGTGGGCACTGCAGCGCCGCGGCGAAGGCCCGCGCCGCCGTCGAGCGCCCCGACCCGGGCGGCCCGGTGAACAGCCAGGCGTGGGTCATGCCGGCCGGCTCGGCCACCGCGCGGACCAGCACCTCGACGGTGCGGTCCTGGCCGACCAGGTCGGCCCAGACGCCCTCGCCCACCCCGGGAGGCGGACCAACGGGGAGGTCGGACGTCGGGGGCGCCGCGGTCACGGTGTCACCGGTCGTCGCCGCGGTCGGTCACCCGCGGCAGCTGGACCGTCCGGTCGTCGTCGTCGGCGCCGAACAGCTCGTCGGTGAGGCTGAGCTCGCGGGTCGGGTCATCGGCGCGCCGGCGCCCGGTGAGCTGGTCGTCGGGGTCGCCGTGCCCGCCGTGGCGGTGGCCGGCCGCGTGCCGGGAGGTGCGGGTCTGCTCGCGCTCGGCCCGGTGCGCCTCGCGACGGTCCCGACGGGCCTCGGCCTCGGCGGCCCGGCGGGCGGCCCGTTCGGCCTCCTCGCGGTCGTGCTCGGCCTGCGCGACGGCACGGCGCTCGGCCTCCTCGCGGGCCCGCACCTCGGCCTCGGCGGCAGCCAGCCGCCGGCGCTCCTCGAGCAGGGTCTCCTCCTCGCGGTGGCGGGCCTCGGCCTCGGCGGCCTCGCGCCGGGCCTGCTCCTGGGCGGCGGCCCGCTGACGGGCCTCCTCCAGGCGCCGCAGCTCCGCCTCCACCCGGGACCGCTCCTCGGCAGCCCGCCGAGCCGCCTCGCGCTCCTCGCGCTGGGCGGCGCTCAGCGGCAGCACCGGCTCCAGCCGGGCCCGGATCGCGGCGGCCACCTCGTCGGGGTGCCCGGTCGCGTCCACCACGAGGTAGCGCGGCCCGCCGCGGCGCGCCAGGTCGAGGAAGCGCTCGCGCACCCGCTCGTGGAAGGCCAGCGGCTCGGCCTCGAGCCGGTCCGGCGCGGTCACCCGGAGCAGCCCGTCAGCGGCCGGCAGGTCGAGCAGCACGGTCAGGTCGGGGACCAGCCCCTCCGTGGCCCAGCGGGACAGCCGGGCCACCTCGGCGGGCGCCAGGTCGCGCCCGGCGCCCTGGTAGGCGACCGAGGAGTCGACGTAGCGGTCGGTCACCACCACGTGGCCGAGCGCCAGCGCCGGCGCGATGACGGTCGCGACGTGCTCGGCCCGGTCGGCTGCGAAGAGCAGCGCTTCGGCCCGCGGCGACAGCGCAGGAGCCGGCCGACCGTCGTCGCCGGTGGGGTCGAGCAGCACCGACCGCAGCCGGCGGCCCACCTCGGTCGCGCCCGGCTCGTGGGTGACCACGACGTCGTGGCCCAGCGAGGTGAGCCAGGCCTCCAGGGCTCGTGCCTGGGTGGACTTGCCGGCACCCTCGCCACCCTCGAGCGCGATCAGGAAGCCGTAATCCCGCCGGGCCTCGGTGCGCGGGCCCACCGGCTCACTGTGGAAGGCCGCTGCGACGTCGGCCGCGACCGGCACCCCACGGCGGTCGTCGAGGTGGCGGAACGACACGATGCCGAGCGCGGCCGCGAGCAGGCCGGCCAGCAGGAAGGTGATGGCGGCACCGTTGTAGGTCAGCACCATCGCGTCGCTGACCCGGATCTCGTGCTGGCCGAAGGCGGCGGCGAGAAGCGGGGCGACCGCCAGCACCAGGACCAGCACGACCCGGACCGTGGTCTGCACGAACGCGAACGTTCGGCCGCGCAGCTCGTCGGCGACCTCGAGGCCGAGCAGCGTGTAGCCGGTCACCCAGGCGACGCCGGCGAAGGCGCCGATCACCAGTGTCACCAGGACGGCGATGACCATGTTGGGGATCAGCGCGAGCAGAGAGAGCGCCAGGCCGGCCGCGAAGATGCTCAGCCCGAACAGGCGCCGCCGGCTGAAGTCGGGCAGCAACCGCGGGCCGACCAGCATGCCGAGCGCCAGGCCCATGAACACCGTCCCGAAGAGCAGGCCGTAGCCCGGGTCGCCGGCACCCAGGTCGGTGACGAAGGTGCGGGCCAGGCCGATCACGGCGCCGCCGGCCGCGAAGGCACCGAGCATGCCGAGCACCAGCCCGCGGACCAGCGGGGTGCGCCCCACGTAGGTCCAGCCCTCGACCATGGTCCGCCAGACACCGGGAGGGTGGGCGCCGACTCCCCGGTCGCGGGCCGGGATGTCGGTGAGCCGGACGATGGTCGCCGCGCTGACCAGGAAGGTGGCCGCATTGACGTAGAGCGCGAGCTCGACCTGGTCGATGGCCGGCACCGGGTTGTCGAGGATGCCGGAGAGCAGCGCCAGACCGGCGAAGACCGCGGCGGCGACCGGCGCCGAGCCGTAGGTGGTGAACAGGCTGAGCTGGTTGGCCGTCTCCAGGCGCTCGCGGGGCACCAGGTTGGGGATCGTGGCCTCCTTGGCCGGGATCCACACCAGGCTGGCGACCTCGATGAGCAGCGTCGCGACGAGCAGCCACCACAGGGTGCCGACCAGCGGTATCGACAGGAACAGGGCGAACCGCGCGACGTCGCAGACCACCATCGTCCAGCGCCGGTCGAGACGGTCGGCGACGACCCCGCCGAGCGGCCCGATCAGGATCGCCGGGGCGAGCCGGAGGATGAAGACGCCCGCGATGGCCAGGTTGGCAGCGGCGTAGCCGTCATCGGCCAGCCGCGGCGCCAGAGCGGTCAGCGCGAGCAGGCCGAGCCAGTCACCGAGGCTGGACAGCGAGAGCGCGGTCCACAGCCGGCGGAAGGCGGGGATCCGCAGCACGCCGCGCAGGTCGTGGTCCGGGATGACCTGCGTGGCGGTGCTCACCGGGCCAGCGTAGACGGCACCGCCCACGGACCGGCGCAGCGTCCCCAGGCCGATCCGGGCGTCCGCGGGCCCCCGTCGGCGGCCCTCACTTCTCGGTCGCGGCCTTCTTGGCCGTCTTCTTCGCGGTCGACTTCTTGGCCGTCTTCTGGGCTGCGCGCTTCTTCGGCGCCGGCCCCTTGGCGCGCTTCTCGGCCAGCAGCTCCGCCGCCCGCTCGATCGTCACGCTCTCGACCGAGTCCGCCTTGCGCAGGGTGGCGTTGGTCTCACCGTCGGTGACGTACGCCCCGAAGCGACCCTCCTTGACCACCACCGGGTTGCCTGACGTCGGGTCGGGACCCAGCTCGCGCAGCGGCGGCGCGGCGGTCCGGCGGCCGCGCTGCTTGGGCTGGGCGTAGATCGCCAGCGCCTGCTCGAGCGTGATGTCGAACATCTGCTCCTCGGTCTCCAGCGACCGGGAGTCGGTGCCCTTCTTCAGGTACGGCCCGTAGCGGCCGTTCTGCGCGGTGACCTCGGCGCCGTCCGACGGGTCGACGCCGACGACGCGCGGCAGCGACAGCAGCCGCAGCGCGTCGTCGAGGGTGACGGTGTCCAGCGACATCGTCGACAGCAGCGACCCGGTTCGTGGCTTGGCGCTCTTGGGTGCCTCGTCGGGCAGCACCTCCGTGACGTACGGTCCGTAGCGCCCGGCCTTCGCCACGACGGGCAGGCCGCTCGACGGGTCCGTGCCCAGCTCACGGTCACCGCTCGGCGCGGCCAGCAGCTCCTCGGCCTTCTCGACCGTCAGCTCGTCGGGCGCCATGTCCTCCGGTACCGACGCCCGCTCGGACGACTCCTCCCCGTCCGGGCCGCGCTGGACGTACGGCCCGTAGCGGCCGACCCGCAGCACGATGTCGTTGCCGATCGGGATCGAGTTGACCTCGCGCGCGTCGATGTCGCCGAAGCCCTGCACCAGCTCGTGCAGGCCCGGGTCGTCGTCGCCGCCGGCCAGCGTCGCGCCGCCATCGGCCTGCTGCCCGAAGTAGAACCGGCGCAGCCAGGCGACCCGGTTCATGTCACCGCTGGCGATCCGGTCGAGGTCCTCCTCCATCTCGGCGGTGAAGTCGTAGTCCACCAGCGACCCGAAGTGCTTCTCCAGCAGGCCGATCGTGGCGAACGCCAGCCACGACGGGACCAGTGCGGAGCCGCGCTTGAAGACGTAGCCGCGGTCGATGATGGTGCCGAGGATCGAGGCGTACGTCGACGGGCGACCGATGCCGCGCTCCTCCAAGGCTCGCACCAGGGTCGGCTCGGTGTAGCGGGCCGGGGGCGAGGTCGCGTGGCCGTCCGGCTCCAGCGACAGCACGTCGAGGGCGTCGCCCTGGCGCAGCTGCGGCAGCCGCCGCTCGCGATCGTCGTCGTCCTCGCGACGGTCGTCGTCGCGTCCCTCCTCGTAGGCGGCGAGGAAGCCACGGAAGGTGATGACGGTGCCGCTGGTAGAGAACTCGGCGTCCCGGCCGTCCTCGGTCGTCGCGCCGAGCCGCACGGTGACGGTCTGGCCGCGGGCGTCAGCCATCTGCGAGGCGACGGTGCGCTTCCATATCAGGTCATAGAGGGCGAGCTCGTCGCGGCTGAGCTCGCCGGCCAGCTGTCCGGGCGTACGGAACGAGTCACCGGACGGCCGGATCGCCTCGTGCGCCTCCTGCGCGTTCTTGACCTTGCGCTCGTAGCGGCGTGGCACGTCCGGGACGTACTCCGGGCCGTAGATGTCTCGGGCCTGGGACCGCGCGGCGTTCAGCGCCGACTCCGACAGCGTCGTCGAGTCGGTGCGCATGTAGGTGATGTGGCCGTTCTCGTAGAGCCGCTGCGCGAGCCGCATCGCGGTCTGCGCCGAGAGCCGCAGCTTGCGGCTGGCCTCCTGCTGCAGCGTCGAGGTCATGAACGGCGCGGCCGGGCGGCGACTGTACGGCTTGTCCTCGACCGAGCGTACCGCGAAGTCGCGACCGTCGAGGGCGGTGGCGAGGGAGCGCGCGTCGCCCTCGTCGAGGTGCACGCCCTCGAAGCGCGCCACCGGGCGGCCGTCGCTGCCGAAGTCGCGGCCGGTCGCGACCCGGCGGCCGTCGACCTGCACCAGCCGCGCGTCGAAGCGGCCGGCGCCGGTCGCTTCGTCGCCCCCGGACTTCTGCAGCGTCGCGGCGATGTCCCAGTAGGACGCGGACCGGAAGGCGATGCGCTCGCGCTCCCGCTCGACGACCAGCCGGGTGGCGACCGACTGGACCCGGCCGGCCGAAAGCCCCTGTCGGACCTTGCGCCACAGGACGGGTGACACCTCGTAGCCGTAGAGCCGGTCGAGGATCCGCCGGGTCTCCTGGGCGTCGACCAGGCTCTGGTCGAGGTCGCGGGTCCGCTCGACGGCTTGGCGGATCGCGTCGCGGGTGATCTCGTGGAAGACCATGCGGCGGACCGGCACCTTGGGCTCCAGCACCTGCAGCAGGTGCCACGCGATGGCCTCGCCCTCGCGGTCCTCGTCGGTCGCGAGGAAGAGCTCGTCGGCGTCCTTGAGGGCCCGCTTGAGCTCCGCGACCTTCTTCTTCTTGTCTGCGTCGACGACGTAGAAGGGCTCGAAGTCGGAGTCGACGTCGACCGCGAACTTGCCGAAGCGGCCCTTCTTCTCCGACGCGGGCAGCTCCGAGGGCGTCGGCAGGTCACGGATGTGGCCGACGCTCGCCTCGACCTCGAAGCCCGCACCGAGGTAGCCCTTGATGGTCTTGGCCTTGGCCGGCGACTCGACGATGACCAGCCGGCGGGTGCCCGGCTGGTTCGTGCTGTCCTGCTCTGTCGCCGCCACGTGCCTCTCTTCTCCTTGTCGGATGGGTCGTGCGGGCCCCAGGATGCCAACCTCTGTCAAACCGGCGGCTCCAGCACCCCCACATCGACCAGGTGACGCACCTCGTCGAGAAGCCCGTCCGGAACCCCACCCAGGACCTCGCGCACGGCCGCGACCAGTGTGCCCACAGGAAGCTGCCCGTCGCAGGCACCGGCCAGCGCGGCTGTGGCCGTGTCGGCCTCGACGGCCCGGCGCAGACCGAGCTGCTGCCGCAGCACCAGGTGCGCGGGATCATCGGCGCCGGGCGCCCCGCGCTGCTCCTGCACGACGTCGTCCGCGAGCACCAGCACCGCCCGCGACAACGCATGGTCGTCGCGGTGCGCGGCCAGCCAGCGCTGCCGCGCGAACCACGCATCAAGGTGGGGGCCGAGCGGCTGCTGCACCGGGTGCGGCCAGTCGAGCGTCGTCACCCGAGGCGCGTCTCCGGTCCGCCGGACCGACACGACGCCGAAGCCGATGCCCTGCACTCCGGCGTCCTCGAGCGCGCCCAGCCAGGCGTCGTAGTGCGGTCGGTACGTCGTCGAGCCCTCTTCTCCGGCGTCGCGCAGCCAGGTGGCGACGTACTCCGCCGGGTCCAGGACCTCACGCTGCACGACGAGCGCGTCCACGCCGTGCGCGGGCAGCCACCCGGCGACCCGCTCCTCCCACGACTCGCCGCCGGCGAGGTGCACCCAGTTCGCGAGCATCTGGAACGTCCCACCGTGGCGCAGCAGCTCCGGTGCCGACGCTGAGAGCCGCGCGCCGAGGCCGTCCAGGTCCAGGCCGGCGTCGCGGTAGGTGTGCCGCGCGGCGCCGGCCGGTGCGCCGACGACGAACGGCGGGTTGCACACGACCAGGTCGAAGCTCTCGCCCTCGACCGGTTGCAGCAGGTCACCCGGCCGGAGGTCGAGACGTACGTCCGACAGCCCGGCCGTCATCGCGGCGAGACGCAGCGCCCTGGCGGACACGTCCGTCGCCACGACCGCGCGGCTGTGCCGCGACGCGTGCAGCGCCTGCACACCGCAGCCGGTGCCGATGTCCAGGGTCCGGTCGACGTCACGCCGCACCGTCACCTGCGCGAGGGTCGCCGACGCGCCACCGACACCGAGGACGTGCTCCGGGTCGAGCCGCCGGTGCCGGCCGTCCAGCCCGGTGCCGAGGTCGGACACCACCCACCAGGCCGGCCCCTCCGGCTCCCCGCTGTGCCCGACGACGGCTTCGCCGCGGTGCCCGACGACGGCTTCGCCGCCGTGCCCGACGACGGCTTCGCCGCTGTGCCCGACGACGGCTTCGCCGTACGGACGGACGTCGAGCACCGCGCGGACCTCGCCGGTGGACTGCTCGACCAGGCCTGCGGCCAGGAGCGCGGCGACCGGAAGGCCGGTCGTCCGGGCGTCGACCGGGTCTTGCAGCAGGAAGAGCCGGACCAGGGCGTCGAGCGGGTCGCCGCCGCACGTACGCCGCCGGGCCGGGACGGTCTCGTGCCGCTGCAGGGCCGCCGTGGCCTCCGGCCCGAGCCGGTCGGCGACCCCGTCGACGGTGTAGCCCGCCGCCCGGAACGCCTCCCGCAGCTCAGACCTGGGGGACGCCGGCTTCTTCCTTCTCCTCTGCGACCGCGATGCTCTTGCGCTTGGAGAAGACGACCGCACCGACGATGACCCCGACCGCAAGGAGCGCGATCAGCACCCGCAGCGCGGTGTTCTCGTCCTCGCCCAGCGACAGCGACACGACGGCCGGCGCGATGAGCAGCGACACCAGATTCATCACCTTGATGAGCGGGTTGATGGCCGGGCCCGCGGTGTCCTTGAACGGGTCGCCGACGGTGTCGCCGATGATCGTCGCCTCGTGGGCCGGCGACCCCTTGCCGCCGTTGGCGCCGTCCTCGACCATCTTCTTCGCGTTGTCCCAGGCACCACCGGAGTTCGCGAGCAGGATCGCCATCAGGGTGCCGGCGGCGATGGCGCCGGCGAGGTACGAGCCCAGGGCGCCCACGCCGAGGCCGAAGCCGACAGCGATGGGGGCGAGGACGGCCAGCAGGCCCGGGGTGGCGAGCTCGCGCAGCGAGTCGCGGGTGCAGATGTCGACGACCTTGCCGTACTCCGGCTTGCCGGTGCCCTCCATGATCCCCGGGATCTCGCGGAACTGGCGGCGCACCTCGAACACGATGGCGCCGGCGGCACGGGTCACGGCGTTGATAGCGAGCGAGGAGAACATGAAGACCACCGAGGCGCCGATGATCAGACCGACCAGGTTCTTCGGGTCCGACACGTTGAGCACGCCGGTGTACTGCAGGTCGCGAACCGAGTTGCCGAGCTCCTCGCCGGTGTCGGCGACCGCGGTCTTGACCGAGTCGGTGAAGGAGCCGAAGAGTGCCGTCGCCGCGAGGACGGCGGTCGAGATCGCGATGCCCTTGGTGATCGCCTTTGTGGTGTTGCCCACCGCGTCGAGGTCCGTCAGAACGCGAGCACCGGCCTCGTCGATGTCACCGGACATCTCGGCGATGCCCTGCGCGTTGTCCGAGATCGGGCCGAACGTGTCCATGGCGACGATGACGCCGACCGTGGTGAGGAGGCCGGTGCCGGCGAGGGCCACGCAGAACAGACCCAGGAGCACCGACCCGCCACCGAGCAGGTACGCCCCGAAGACGGCCGAGCCGATCAGCAGCGCGGTGTAGACGGCCGACTCGAGGCCGACGGTGAAGCCGGACAGGATGACCGTGGCGGGGCCGGTGAGGGACGTGCGCACGATGTCCTGCACGGGGCGCCGGGCACTCTCCGTGAAGTAGCCGGTCAGCAGCTGGATCACCGAGGCGAGCGCGATGCCGATGACGACCGCGCCGATGGCGAGCAGCCGCGGGTCGCGGTCGCCGGCCTCGGCGACGATGCCGGGCTCGATGCTCGACAGGTCCGAGAGCGCGGACGGCAGGTAGACGAACGCCGCGATCGCGCAGAGGACGGCCGAGATGGCGGCAGAGGTGAAGAACGCCCGGTTGATGGCCTGCATGCCGCTCTTGTCCGTGGGGCGCAGCCGGGTGATGAAGACACCGATGATGGCGGTGACGACCCCGATGGCCGGGACGATGAGCGGGAAGACCAGGCCCTCCTCGCCGAAGGCGGCACGGCCCAGGATGAGCGCGGCGACCAGCATGACGGCGTACGACTCGAAGAGGTCCGCGGCCATGCCGGCGCAGTCACCCACGTTGTCGCCGACGTTGTCGGCGATGGTCGCGGCGTTGCGCGGGTCGTCCTCGGGGATGTTCTGCTCGACCTTGCCGACGAGGTCGGCGCCGACGTCGGCGGCCTTGGTGAAGATGCCGCCGCCGACCCGGATGAACATCGCGAGCAGCGCGGCACCGAAGCCGAAGCCCTCGAGGACGGTCGGGGCGTCGCCCTTGTAGATCAGGACCACGGTTGCGGCACCCAGCAGGCCGAGGCCGACCGTGAGGAAGCCGACGACACCGCCGGTGCGGAAGGCGATCTGCATCGCGGTGGCCGCACCGTTGTCTTCGCGCGCAGCAGCGGCCACCCGGACGTTGGCGCGCGTCGCGAGCCCCATGCCGGCGTACGCGATGAAGGCGGAGAACCCGGCACCCACGAGGAAGAAGACGCTGCGGCCGACGCGGATCGAGGCGGTGTCCGCCGGGAGCAGCGACAGGAGGATCAGGGCGAGGACGGCGAAGGCCGCCAGGGTGCGGAACTGGCGCGCGAGGAAGGCGGACGCGCCCTCCTGCACCGCCGCCGCGATGCTCTGCATGCGCTCGGTGCCCTGGCCGGCGGCCAGCACGCTGCTGCGCAGCGCCACCGCGAAGCCGAGAGCGATCAGTGCGATCACGCCCACGATGACGACGTAGGTGAGGTTGGCACCGGTCAGATCGAGCTGCTCGCCGTCCGCGGCAAGGGTGGGCCCCGACATATGTCCTCCTGTACGGGGGCACCGCCCACCCGGGAGGTGGATGGCGCCCGGCAACTGCGTGCGCGAGGGACGGATCCCTGGCCGACCCGGGGAGCCCTGCGACTGCGGCGGGGTGGCACTCGGCGCGGCCGGAGTCTACGCAGCCGCCAACAGGAACAACAAAACCGCCCCCGAGTGGTGACCCCCTGTCACACCACCGGGTGGCGGGGGTCTCAGACCTTGGTGGGCCAGGACATCCGCACGGTCATCCCCTGGGCGCCACCGGGTCCGCCCTGCTCGACGGTCACGTCGTCGACCAGGCCGGCGATGACTGCGAGCCCCACGCCGGGGGGCACCACGTCGTCCAGGTCGGCCGCGCCGCCGGACAGGTCGGTGAGGTCGGTGAGGTCGGCCAGGTCGCCCTCGTCGGTGCCGTCGTCGACCGGCGCCTCGTCGGCGACGACCACCCGGAACACCTCGGGGTCGTCGACCAGGGTGACGGTGACGGGACGGTCGGGGCAGAAGCGCCGGTGCAGGTGCACGGCCCGCGAGCAGGCCTCGCCCACGGCGAGGCGCACCTCGTCGAGGACCGCCTCGTCGACCCCCGAGCGGCGGGCCACCGCGGCGGCCACCAGCCGGGCCGTGCGCACGTGCGCCGGCAGGGCGCTGAAGCGGAGCTCGACGGTCGCCACGTCCACCTTCCTGGGTCGGGTCGTCAGGATCGGCGTCATTCGGCGGCGTTGACCGCCTCGTCCACCGAGGAGTGGATCGGGAAGACCTTGGTCAGGCCGGTGATCCGGAAGATCTTGAGGATGCGCTCCTGGGTGCAGACCAGGCGCAGCGAACCGTCGTGGGCGCGCACCCGCTTGAGCCCGCCGACCAGGACGCCGAGGCCGGTCGAGTCCAGGAAGTCGACCCGCTCCATGTCGACCACGAGGTGGTACTTGCCGTCCGCGACCAGGTCGACGAGCTGCTCGCGCAGGCGGGGTGCGGTGTAGACGTCGATCTCGCCGCCCACTTCGACGATGGTGCGGTCACCCTCGGTGCGGGTCGAGAGGGAGAGGTCCACGTGTCCTCCAGCAGGTGAGGCGGTCCATTGACTTGTCCGGAGCGTCGAACAGGTGTTCCCGGTCTTCCCCGTCGACCGGGTCGTAGTCAACCATCCTCGACTCGACTTCGCCCGCAGGGGAGCCCGTCGGTGGCCGGTGCGACGATGCGTCGGTGCCGCCGAGCTCCGCCCCTCCGGCCGCCGCCCGGTCGGGAGCCGACGAGCGGCTCGCGCGGCTGCTGGCTGCGCCGGGCCGCCGGGAGCGGGTCACCCACGTCGAGCGGGTGCCGGCCCGGCCCGGAGTCGTGGGCGGCTGGCCGGCATGGGCGCACGACGAGCTGGTCGCCGCGCTGGCCGGCTCCGGGGTGACCGCCCCGTGGTCGCACCAGGTCGAGGCCGCCGAGCTCGCCTGGGCCGGCCGCTCGACGGTCGTCGCCACCGGCACCGCGTCGGGCAAGTCGCTCTGCTACCTCCTGCCGGCCGTCACGGCCGCGCTCGACGGGGGCGGCACCACGCTCTACCTCTCCCCCACCAAGGCCCTGGCGGCCGACCAGCTCCGTGCCGTGACCGAGCTGCGCCTGCCGGAGCTCCGCGCGGCCGCCTATGACGGCGACACCGCCTCCGAGTCGCGGGACTGGGTGCGGCGGCATGCGACGTACGTCCTGACGAACCCGGACATGCTGCACCGCTCGGTGCTGCCCGGGCACCCCCGGTTCGCGCGCTTCCTGCGCGACCTGCGCTTCGTGGTCGTCGACGAGTGCCACCGCTACCGGGGAGTGTTCGGCTCGCACGTCGCGTCGGTCCTGCGGCGGCTGCAGCGGGTGTGCGCGCACTACGGCGCCGACCCCACGTTCGTCCTCGCCTCGGCCACGGTCTCGGAGCCGGAGGTGTCGGCCGGTCGGCTCACCGGGCGCGAGGTCGTCCCGGTGACCGTCGACGGCTCGCCCAGGGGCGAGCTGCTGTTCGCGCTGTGGGAGCCGCCGCTGACCGACCTGACCGGCGAGAACGAGGCGCCGGTACGTCGCAGCGCGGCCGCCGAGACCGCCGACCTGCTGACCGACCTGGTCCTCGACAGGGTGCGGACCGTGGCCTTCGTCCGCTCCCGCCGGGCGGCCGAGACGGTGTCGCTGACCGCGCGCCGGCTCCTCGACGAGGTCGAGCCCGAGCTGGCCGGTCGGGTCGCGGCATACCGCGCCGGCTACCTGCCGGAGGAGCGCCGGGCGCTCGAGGCCGACCTTCAGTCCGGCCGGCTGCTCGGCGTCGCGTCGACCACCGCGCTCGAGCTCGGCGTCGACGTGGCAGGGCTGGACGCGGTGCTGATGGCCGGCTTCCCGGGCACCCGGTCGTCGATGTGGCAGCAGGCCGGCCGGGCCGGGCGGGCCGGTCAGGAGGCGCTCGCGGTGATGGTCGCCCGCGACGACCCCCTCGACACCTACCTGACGCACCACCCGGAGACGCTGTTCGGCCGGCCGGTCGAGGCCACCGTGCTCGACCCGGACAACCCGCACGTCCTGGCACCGCACCTGTGCGCGGCCGCGGCGGAGCTGCCGCTGACCGACGACGACCTGACAGCGTTCGGCCCGCACGCCGCCGAGGTCGCCGCCGGCCTCGTGGGCCGCGGGCTGCTCCGACGCCGGGCCACCGGTCTGTTCTGGACCCGGCCCGAGCGGGCCAGCGACCTGGCCGACATCCGCGGCGTCGGCGGCCGGCCGGTCGGGCTGGTCGAGGAGGAGACCGGCCGCCTGCTCGGCACCGTCGACGGCGGCGCCGCGCACGCCACGGTCCACGCCGGAGCGGTCTACCTGCACCAGGGCGAGACCTACCTGGTGTCCTCGCTCGACCTCGACGACCAGGTCGCGATGATGAGCCGCGCCGACCCGGACTGGACGACGACCGCCCGAGACGTCACCGAGATCGACGTGGTCGAGACCACGACCAGCCGCGAGTGGGAGCACGTCACGCTCTCGCTGGGGACGGTGCAGGTGACCAACCAGGTCGTCTCGTACCTGCGCCGCCGGGTGGTCACCGGCGAGGTGCTGGGCGAGGAGCCGCTCGACCTGCCTCCCCGGCATCTCCGCACCCGCGCCGTCTGGTGGACCGTCGACGCCGACGGCCTGGGCCGGGCCGGCGTCGCGACCGCCGAGGTCCCCGGCGCCGCCCACGCGGCCGAGCACGCCTCGATCGGCCTGCTGCCGTTGTTCGCGACCTGCGACCGGTGGGACATCGGCGGCGTCTCCACGGCGCACCACGCCGACACCGGCCGGATGACCGTCTTCGTCTACGACGGACACCCCGGGGGCGCCGGTTTCGCGGAGAGGGGCCACGCGGCGGCGCTCGACTGGCTGACTGCGACCCGGGACGCCATCGCGGCCTGCGAGTGCCTCGACGGCTGCCCGTCCTGCGTCCAGTCGCCCAAGTGCGGCAACGGCAACGACCCCCTCGACAAGGCCGGCGCGGTGCGGCTGCTCGACGTCGTGCTCGCCGGAGCGCCACGCGGGGCTTAGGACGCGGCCTGCCGGGGCAGAGGTCCTCCAGCGAAAGGAGTCCGCCATGCTCGTTCTGGGCCTGCTGCTCATCCTCGGTGCCGCGGTGATCACCGCCGGGGCCTTCTTCGACGCCGGCGAGACCGCCACCGTCGAGATTCTCGGCCAGACCTTGACGACGACCGCCGCCGGCGTCTTCGTCATCGGTGCGCTGACCATGCTCGTCTTCCTGCTCGGGGTCTGGTGCCTGATGGCCGCCATGAGCCGGGGCCGCCGCAAGCGCCAGGAGCGCAAGGCTGCCCGGTCGGAGCACCGCGACTCGGTGCGCAGCCTCGAGGAGGAGCGCGAGTCGCTCCGCCTGGAGAACGAGCGGCTCGCCGACCAGCTCAACGCCCGCGAGCACGCCGGCGCCACCGCGGGGACCGCGGGCACCGCCGGGACGGCCGGCGCCGTGGGAGGCGCTGCCGCCCCCGACCGGGACCACGACGGCGTGGACGACCGCACCGAGCCCGGCCACCGCAGCTTCATGGACCGGGTCACCGGCCGCAACGACAACACCTCGACAGGCGCCTCGACGACCGGCTCGACCGACTCGACCGCCCCGACCGCGACCTCCGCCGACGACGGCTACCGGTCCGACCGGGTCATCGACCACGAGACCGACCTGCGCGAGCACGACTCGACCGGTCAGCACCGCCAGGTCTGAGCGCCGCACCGCCGGCGGACTACGGCCGCGGCACACCGGCCCGGGCACGCGCCCGGGCCGGTGGCACGTCCAGTCGGCCGAGGATGCCCGGTAGCGCGACCTCGACCACCAGGAGCACGGTGCTCCCCGCTGGCCGGCAGACGACCATCCGCGCCCGCCCGGCCGAAGTGACCCGGCCGGCGCTGCCGCAGGCGTCACCGCCTCGCACCAGCGCCTGCGCGCCGGCCAGCGCGGCGAGGTCCGCCGCAGCCTCGGCCCGCTGCCGGGCGACCAAGGCACCCGCGAGGCCGAGCGCACACGTCGCGGCCGACAGCACCACGGCCACCAAGGTCACCAGCAGCACCGACCCGGCGCCGGGGTCCCCACGGGACGCGCGTCCCTCACCCTGGGACGCGCGCCGCACAGCGACGAGCCGGCGCCTGTGGCGGCCCGAGAGCAGGCCGCCTCCGTTGCGGGGCCGGGTCACGGGTGGCCTTCGTCGGCGGCCACGACGTCGCCACCGACCCGGATCCCCGGGCCGAAGCGGCCGCCGAGCCGGGCGGTGGCGGTCACCGCGACCGCCACCAGCCCACCCGGCAGCCGTTCCACCGTCACCTCGGCCCCGGCGGGCGCCCTGGCGCTGGTCTCGGCCAGCACGGCGTCGACCGGCTCGCCGCGGCTGACGGCCCGGGCACCGGTGCGCGCCGCGTCCAGGCACCGCACGTGCACCACGACCGCCCCGACCATCGAGACGCACAGCGCGGTGAGCAGGGTCAGCGCGGGCAGCAGCACCGCCACCTCGGCGGTGACGAACCCGGCCGACCGGCGGCCCGGGGAATGCACCACGCCGCGCGCCCGGCGCGTGAACGCCCTGCGCACGGTCAGAACGCGATCGTGAGTGCACGCTCGACGATGTCCTTGAGCATCCGGACCACCGAATCGCTGGTGAGCAGCTTGAACAGCACCCCGGCGAAGCCGCACGCGGCGACCGTTCCCACGGCGTACTCCGCCGTCGTCATCCCGTCCTCGCCGCGTCCTGATCGTGCGTCGACCGCTCGTCGCACCACCCGGGTGCCTGTGCCCGGCGCTCCCGTCGCTCGCTGTGCCCGCACGTCGCTGCTCCTTCCAGCCCGGGTCACCGGCCCGTCCGGTGACGCTGTCGCCGGCTCGTCCGGCGTAGGTCAACGGTGTCGGCTGCGGCGCGGCGGACGAGGCGGGCGAGGCGGATCTGTGGACGAGCCGGCCATGGTCCCCCGCTGTGGACACGTGGACCTGGTCTGGCCTGATCGCAGGCGTCACCGCCGCCAGAGCTGACATGGGCTCGGTGCCTCACCGGAGGTCGCCGAGCACCGTGCCGGCCACACCGACGACGACCGGCAGCACCCCGACGACGACGAAGGCCGGCAGGAAGCAAGCGGCCAGCGGGCCGACGGCCCGGACCCCGGCCCGGCGGGCCGCCTCCTCCGCCGCCCACCGGGCGCGGTCGCGCTCGTCGGTGGCCAGCGCGGTCAATACGTCTGCCAGCGGCGCACCGCGCTCCGCTGCGCGCACCACTGCCCTCTCGAGGCGCCACCAGCCGTCCACCCGTTCGGATCCGCCACCAACCGGGGACCGGAGCCCGACGACGAGGTGGCGCAGCTGCCGCGCGGTCGACCCGTCGACAACCCGGGCGACCTCGGCCGCGGCGGCCGGCAGCGGCAGCCCGGCCTGCAGGCACGCCGCCAACAGGTCGGCGACCCGCGGCAGCTCAAGCGCGGACGCAGCGAGCCGACGGCGGCGTCCGGCGGACGCAACGACGCCGGGCGCGGCCAGGGCGGCCGTGGCGACCACCAGCATCGTGGCCCAGCCACCGTGCCCGGTGAACAGGGCCAGCCCGGCCGCAGCACCGCACGCTCGTGGCACCCACGTAGGCACCGCCACGTCCGACGGTGCGTCGGCCATGTCGCTCGGTCGATGCGGGACGGCGGCCGACCACTGACCGGTTGGCGTCCGTCGGACGCCGCCCAGTCGCAGCAGCCGGCGAGGGTCGGCGCGCGGCGTGTGCGGCAGCAGCAGCCCGGCGAGGGCTGCCAGGGTCACGGCCAGCTGGTCAGCCGGCACCGAAGCCCTCGCGGGACCGGCCGCGGCCGGGGTCGACGGACCGCACGATCACGCGCGTCCACAGCAGCCCCAGCCCGACGAGCACCCCGCCGAGGGCGAGACAGCCGGCCCCTGCGGCGGTCCCGAACAGGAACCCGAGCGGGTCCGCGCCCAGGCCGGCGCCCATCGCCACCCCGAGGACGGGCAGGGCGGCAAGCAGTCGGGCGGTGGCCCGCGGACCGGCGAGCTGGGCGGCGAGCTCGCGGCGGACGGCCGCCTCGCCGCGGTCGGCGTCGCGCAGCCGCTGCACCGGGCCGACCAGCGAGCACCCCGTTCGCTCAGCCAGCCGCCACAGCACCGCCAGGTCCGCGGCAGCAGCACCTCCAGGACACCGACCCAACCGCTCGAGCGCGCCCGGCAGATCGCCGGTCGGCGACCGTGCTGTCGCGGCCAGGTCGTCGAGCCCGGGCAGGTCGGCCGCCGCGTCGGCGAGCACCTCCCGTGGTGCCGCGCCGGTGACCAGGCCCGAGGAGAGGCCGGTGAGCACCTCCCCGAGCGAGGCCGTCAACTGGGTCCGGCTACGCCGCCCGGCTCGGCGGGCACGCCTCGGTCTCCGGAGACGCAGCGCGGTCTCTGCACCGCGTTCCCGCTCCGGAGGGCTGGTCAGCCGGCCCGGCCTGGTGCCCTCCCGCCCCGCGGGCCAGCCCGGCCCGGCAGGCCGGGTGCCCGCCCGTCCGGCGAGGCGGCTGAGGGCCGGTGCCGGACCGGTCAGGACCCAGGCGACGGCCGCGGCCAGCAGCACCGCCACCGACCTCACCGCTCCACCACGCGCTCCGGCCCCCCCAGCCGCTCGAGCCGCTCCACCAGCCGCTCCAGCCGGTCAGCCGCCGGGCCGGGCACCAGCCGACCGTCGTCGGTGACCGCGGCGCCGGGGGTGACCTCGACCAGGCCGTCCGGCCGCCGGGTCAGGCAGCCGATCTCGACCACTCGTCGCCGGCCGGTCCGGTCCCGCGAGAGGTGCACCACGGCGTCGAGCCCGGCCGCGAGCTGGCTGTGCACTGCGTCCCGGCCGAGGCCGGCGGCAAGCGCGAGCGCCTCGACCCGGGCCGGCACCGCGGCCGGCGCGTTGGCGTGCAGGGTGCCGCAGCCGCCCTCGTGCCCGGTGTTGAGCGCGGCGAGCAGCTCGACGACCTCCGCTCCGCGCACCTCTCCTACGACGAGCCGGTCCGGCCGCATCCGCAGCGCCTGGCGCACCAGGTCGCGCAGGTCCACCTCGCCCCGGCCTTCGACGTTGGGTGCCCTCGCCTCGAGCCGCACCACGTGCGGATGCGCCGGGCGCAGCTCGCCGCAGTCCTCGACGAGCACCACCCGCTCCCGAGGGTTCACCGTGGACAGCAGCGTGGAGAGCAGGGTCGTCTTGCCGGTGCCGGTGCCGCCGGTCACGAGGAAGGAACGGCGGGCGGCCACCAGCCGGGTGAGCAAGCCGGCCGAGGCGGCCGTGAGGGTCCCCCGCGCCACCAGGTCGTCCAGGCCGAACGCCCGACGGCGAGCGGTGCGGAGGCTGACCAACGTCCCGGCCGGCGAGACAGGTGGGATCACCGCGTGCAGCCGGGTGCCGTCGCGCAGCCGGGCGTCGACGGTCGGCGAGGCCTCGTCCAGCCGGCGCCCGGCCGACGCGGCGAGACGTTGGGCGAGCCGCCGGACCGCCTGCTCGTCGGCAAGCTCGACCGCCGCCGGCTCCAGGCCGTCACCGCGGTCCACCCACACCTCGCGCGGCCCGTTGACCAGCACGTCGCTCACGTCGGGGTCCGCCAGCAGCTCGTCGAGGGGTCCGGCGCCGGTCAGCTCTCCCCTGACGGCCCGGACGACCTCGAGGACCGCCGGGTCTGCCAGCAACGAGCCCTCGGCGCGGAGCAGGGCGGTGACCGTGGCCGGGGTCGCGGCTTGTCCGTCGAGCGCCAGCCGGTCGGCGACCCGGCCGACCAGCACCGGGTCGGGACCGACCGCCGCCTCGGTCGTCACGCCGCCACCCCGCTCGCAGGAGGCGGCGCCGTCGTCGGCTCGACAGCGGGAGCGGCGAGCCCGGCGACCAGCCGGCGGCACAACGTCGCGAGCTCGCCCCGACCTGACCCGCCGGGCACCCGGCCTCGCTCCACCTGCGACACCAGCCGCGGGTCGGGGCGCAGCCACCCGGCCAGCGGCAGGCCGAGCAGCCGCGAGACGTCCGGACCGGTGAGCCGCGATGGGGACGGACCGCGCACGACCAGCCGCACGTCGGTGACGAGCGGGGCGACGTCGGCGGCGACCCGCCCGGCGGCGGCCACCGCGCGGGTCTCGGCCGGCACCACCAGCAGAACGGTGTCGCAGTCGGCGAGGGCGGACGCGGTCGCCCCGGCCACCCGGCGGGGCAGGTCGAGGACCGTCACGGCGTACGTCCGGCGGACCGAGTCGAGCACCGAGCTGATGGCGGTGGCAGCCACCTCGACGCAGCGCGCGTCCCACGACAGCACGGACACGCCTCCTCGCGACGGGAGGGACCCGGCCAGCGCCGGACCGGACAGTGCACCGGACACCGTGGCCAGGTCCGACCAGCGCAGACCCGGCGCGTCCTCGAGGCCGAGCAGGAGGTCGGCGCCGCCGCCCACGGGGTCGAGGTCGACCAGCAAGGTGCGCGCCCGGGCCGCAGCGGTCACCGCAAGCGCGGCAGCCAGTGTCGAGGCGCCCGCGCCGCCCCGCCCCCCCACCACACCGACGCATCGGCCTCGACGCGCCCCGACGCTGACGGCCGACAGCCGGTCACACAGCCAGTCCTCCTCATCCGGCAGCGGGACGACGGCCCAGCCGGTCTCCCGGGCCAGGGCGTCGACCACCGGTCCAGGGCGCCGGCCAACCACCACCAGCACGTCGCGCCGGGCGACCGGGACCGGCTGGTCCGCGAGGTCCTCCCCGAGAAGGACCACTGGTGCGATCGGCCACCAGCCCAACGCCGACCCGAGGTCGGGGGCGACGACGAGCTCGACTCCGGCCCGCTCGGCCGCCCGGCGGACGGCGGCCAGCAGGTCGGCGTCGTCGCTGACGAGCAGCACGCTGTCGTCGGCAGTGACGGGCACACGGACCTCCAGATCGGATGGTCGGACGGTCCGACTGTGGAGGAGGCGCAGGCAGCAGAGCGCCCTACGAAGCCGATCTGTGGACGGCGCGAGCAGGGCGGCGACCTGTGGACGATCGCGGCCCCGGCGGGGAAGACCAGGACCGGCGGCAGTCCCGGAGCGTCGGCGGCCTCGCAGCCGCCTGGCCCCGGACGTGCGACGGCCCCCGCCGGGGGGGAGAGCGGGGGCCGTCTAGAACGCGGTTCCGGCCCGGGGGGGATGAGCCGAACCACGCTGCGTCTCACGAGGGGACGCGACGCCAGGATGTACCCGTGAGGCCGGATGTGCAAACAGCGCACCGCCGTAGGGGAAACAGATTTTGGGCTCCCTATGCTCTCCAGACGTGGCCCCGACCGTTCAGACCCGCAGCGCGGCCTTCTTCGACCTGGACAAGACGATCATCGCCAGGTCGAGCACGCTGGCGTTCAGCCGCTCCTTCTACCAGGGCGGACTGATCAACCGCCGGGCCGTGCTCCGGAGTGCTTATGCCCAGTTCGTCTACCTGGTGGGTGGTGCCGACCACGACCAGATGGAGCGGATGCGGGCGTACCTCTCGTCGATGTGCGCCGGCTGGGACGTCCAGCAGGTCAAGGACATCGTCTCCGAGACGCTGCACGAGCTGATCGACCCGATCATCTACGACGAGGCAGCGACGCTGATCGAGGAGCACCACCTGGCCGGGCGCGACGTGGTGATCGTCAGCTCGTCCGGCTCCGAGGTCGTGGCGCCGATCGGCGAGATGCTCGGCGCCGACCGGGTGGTCGCGACCCGGATGGTGGTGGAGGACGGCAAGTACACCGGCGACATCGACTTCTACGCCTACGCCGAGAACAAGGCGAGCGCCGTGCGCGAGCTCGCTGAGGCGGAGGGCTACGACCTCGCCGGGTCGTACGCCTACAGCGACTCGGCCACTGACCTGCCGATGCTCGAGGAGGTCGGCCACCCCTTCGCGGTCAACCCGGACCGGGCGCTGCGGAGGGAGGCCGTCGCGCGAGACTGGCCGGTGCTGGTCTTCACCAAGCCGGTCCGGCTGCGCGACCGGTTCAGCGGCGTCACGCTGCCACCGACCAGCGCCCTGGCCGCGGTCGCCGTGGGCGCCGGCGCGGCCACCGCGGGAGTCGTCTGGCTGGCCGCCCGCCGACGCGCCGCGGCCCAGCACGGCGTGTTGCGCGCGACGCGCCGGACCGGCCCGCGGCGCTAGGTAAAAGAGGCCCGGCTACCCTTCCCCGACCGCGCCGGTTGCGTTAGACAGAGGGCGAAGCACGGCAGCCGAGCACCCACGCGGCGACCTGCCCATGTACGGGCCGGCGAGCCAGGCTCGTCCTGGACTCCCGACGAATGGTGCACGCTTGGTAACCCGGACTGACGTGCCGGAGCGGCGTCCCCGACCTTGGTCGGCGGGCGCCGCTCACCTTCTGCCCTCGGTCCCGTCGTCGACGGTCCGCCACCGGTCGGGCGTACGTCGTCAGGCACCCCGCTGGATGGCCTCGCACACCGCGACCCCCTCGCGCGCGCCGAGCACGACGGCCTGCGCGCAATGCCGCACCCAGGCGGCGATCCCGTCCGCGCCGCCCTCGGCGTAGCCGCGCAGCGCGTCGAGGTAGGCCGACCGGCCGAGCTCGACGTGGCCGACCTCCGGCACCGAGACGGCCGTCGGGTCGAGCCCTCGGGTCACCAGGACCAGTCGGGCCGCACCGCGGGCGACGACCCCGGCCAGGTCGGCGAAGGCCCCCATCGTCGCGAGCTCGCCGTGGACCACCGCCGCCGAGACGAGCGCCGGTGCCGCCGTCGGAGCGGTCACCAGGTCACCGAGTGCGGAGAGCCGCCCGGCGGCGGCCGGGTCCGGCCGGCCGAGCGCCGAGGGGTCGGCCACCAGGTCCGCGGCGGCGAGGGCGTGCAGCCGCGCGACAACCTGCAGCGGTGCGCGCGACCAGGTGCCCTGCGCCGGCCCGAGCTCGGCGGCGACCCGCAGCGCCCCGCGCACCACCGGCCCGCCATCGGCGGGCAGGTGGCCGGACGCGGTCACGGTGCGGCGCAAGGCGTCCAGCGGCACGTCGGCGCCCTCGAGGGCGGCCGACGCACGAGCCCCGCGCAGGGCTGACTCGGAGGACACCTTCTCCGATGACCGCCGCAGCACCCGGTGCCCACGGAGGTCGTCGACCGCGGCCCGGGCCCGCTCGACCGCCTCCGTCACGCCGGGCAGCGCGGCCACGTGGGCGAGCGGGTCCGACGGCACGGTCACCGACCCTAGGTGTACCCGGCCTAGGGCGCGCCCGGGCCACGGGGGTCGTCCCTCGCTCGTGGACCGCTGATGTACCGCTTGCTGCTTCTTCGCACCGGTGTCGCAGACGATCCACCACGGTGCGACCGTTTGGGCCGTCGGGTTCTGGGGACATGGGCGATACGTCGAGAGTGACCTACGTCACATGGGCGCGCCCTGGCGTGCCCGCACTCGCTCCGCTCCCGAGGAGGACTGGTGAGCAACATTCAGCAGGACAGCGACCGATTGGTCGCGATGCAGAACAGCCCCGAGTTCGCCCGGTTGCGCAAGGCGTACCGCGGCTTCGCCTTCCCCATGACCGCGGTCTTCCTGAGCTGGTACCTGCTCTACGTGCTCGCGTCCGGGTGGGCGCGCGACTTCATGAGCACCGAGCTCTGGGGCAACATCAACGTCGCCTACGTCTTCGGGCTGCTGCAGTTCGTGTCGACGTTCCTCATCGCCTGGCTCTACGAGCGCCACATGGACAACAAGGTCGACCCGCTCGCGGCAGACATCCGCGCCGAGCTCGAGGGAGAGGCCGCCCGATGAGCGCGAACGTCTTCGCCGCAACCGACGTCTCCGGCGGTCAGCAGGCCCTCACGACGATCCTGTTCCTCAGCTTCGTCGCCATCACGCTGTTCATCACCCTGCGGGCGTCCCGCGCCACCAGGACCGCAGCGGACTTCTACGCCGGCGGCCGGTCGTTCTCCGGCCTGCAGAACGGCGTGGCGATCGGCGGCGACTACATGTCGGCTGCGTCGTTCCTCGGCATCGCCGGCATCATCGCCCTCTACGGCTACGACGGCTTCCTCTACTCGATCGGCTTCCTGGTCGCGTGGCTGGTCGCGCTGCTTCTCGTGGCCGAGCTGATGCGCAACTCCGGCAAGTACACGATGGGTGACGTCCTCGCCTTCCGGATGCGCCAGCGGCCGGTCCGTGCGGCGGCCGGGGTCTCGACGATCGTGGTGTCGATCTTCTACCTGCTCGCGCAGATGGTTGGCGCGGGCGCGCTCGTGTCCCTGCTGCTCGGCGTCTCGTCCGACACCGCGAAGAACCTGACGATCGTCTCCGTCGGCGCGCTGATGATCTTCTACGTCACGGTCGGCGGCATGAAGGGCACGACCTACATCCAGATCATCAAGGCGCTGCTGCTGATGACCGGCGCCACGGTCCTGACCCTGATGGTGATGTTCAAGTTCGGCTGGAACGTCAGCGACCTGCTCGGCACCGCGGCGGAGAAGAGCACCGACCCCGAAGGCTTCCTCGAGCCCGGCCTGCGCTACGGCAAGGACATCACGGATGCAGCCGGGAACCTGGACGAGAAGGCCACGCTCTACAGCAAGCTCGACCTGGTCAGCCTCGGTCTGGCGCTGGTGCTGGGCACGGCCGGCCTACCGCACATCCTGATCCGCTTCTACACGGTCCCGACGGCTCGCGCCGCCCGCAAGTCCGTGGTGTGGGGCATCTGGATCATCGGCTCGTTCTACCTGATGACGCTGGCTCTGGGGTTCGGTGCTGCGGCGCTGGTCGGGCCGAAGGCGATCATCGACCAGGACCCCGCGGGCAACACGGCGGCTCCCCAGCTGGCCCGGGTGATCGGCGAGGACTACTTCGGGACCACGGGCGGCACGATCATGCTGGCGTTCATCGCCTCGGTGGCGTTCGCGACGATCCTTGCGGTGGTCGCCGGGCTCACCCTCGCGTCGTCGTCGTCGGTGGCGCACGACATCTACGCCAACTACGTGCACCGCGGCGAGGCGCCCGAGGGCACGGAGGTCAAGGTCGCCCGGATCGCCGCCTTCGTCATCGGCGGGGTCGCGATCGTGCTGTCCATCTACGCGCAGAAGCTCAACGTCGCCTTCCTGGTGGCGCTGGCCTTCGCGGTGGCGGCCTCGGCCAACCTCCCGGCGATCCTCTACTCGCTGTTCTGGAAGCGGTTCAACACCTCCGGCGCGGTGTGGGCCATCTACGGCGGCCTGATCTCCGCCGTCGGGCTGGTCATCTTCTCGCCGGTCGTGTCGGGCAAGCCACCCGTCCCGCCCAGCACCGAGAGCCCGTCGCTGGTGACCGACCCGAGCATCGACTTCAGCTGGTTCCCGCTGGACAACCCGGGCCTGGTGTCGATCCCGCTGGGCTTCTTCTTCGGCTGGCTGGGCACCGTCCTCAGCAAGGAGCACAACGAGTACAAGGCGGCCGAGCTCGAGGTCCGGTCGCTGACCGGCGTCGGCATGGAGAAGGCGTCCGTGCACTGAGCCGCGTCGAGCGGGTGGCGCGTCGCGGCTGCCGGGAGCTCCCCGGCAGCCGCTTCGCGCCACTCGCGGAGGTGTAGACAGAGAATTGTCGACCGCACGCACGACCATCGAGGAGCACCCGTGAGCAGCGAAGCCCTCTCGAACCTCCTGCACGAGGAGCGCACCTTCCCGCCGAGCGACGAGTTCGCGAAGGACGCCGTCGCCACCGCCGACCTCTACGACGAGGCCGCGAAGGACCGGCTCGCGTTCTGGGAGGCGCAGGCCGAGCGGCTCGACTGGTCGACCAAGTGGGGCGAGGTCCTCGACTGGCAGCCGCCCTTCGCCAAGTGGTTCGTCGGCGGGGAGCTCAACGTCGCGCACAACTGCGTCGACCGGCACGTCGAGGCCGGCCGGGGCGACAAGGTCGCGCTGCACTGGGAGGGCGAGCCGGGCGACAGCCGAACCATCACCTTCGCCGAGCTCAAGGACGAGGTCTGCAAGGCGGCCAACGCCCTGACCGGGCTCGGCGTCGCCAAGGGAGACCGGGTCGCCATCTACCTGCCGATGATCCCCGAGGCGGTCGTCGCGATGCTGGCCTGCGCACGCATCGGCGCCCCCCACTCGGTGGTCTTCGGCGGCTTCTCGGCGACCGCACTGCAGTCGCGCATCGACGACGCGAGCGCCAAGCTGGTCATCACGGCCGACGGTGGCTACCGGCGGGGCAACCCGTCGGCGCTCAAGCCGGCTGTCGACGAGGCGCTGGAGCTCTCGCAGAGCAAGTCGGTCGAGCACGTGCTGGTCGTCCGCCGCACCGGGCAGGACGTCGCGTGGACAGAGGGCCGCGACGTCTGGTGGCAGGACACCGTCGAGGCCGCGAGCAGCGAGCACGAGGCGCCGGCCCATGACAGCGAGCACCCGCTGTACATCCTCTACACGTCGGGCACGACCGGGAAGCCCAAGGGCATCCTGCACACCTCGGGCGGCTACCTCACCCAGTGCGCCTACACGTTCGCCAACGTCTTCGACCACAAGCCCGACTCCGACGTCTACTGGTGCACCGCCGACATCGGCTGGGTCACCGGGCACAGCTACATCGTCTACGGGCCGCTGGCCAACGGTGCCAGCCAGGTGCTCTACGAGGGCACGCCGGACACCCCGCACAAGGGCAGGTTCTGGGAGATCGTCGCCAAGTACGGCGTCACGCTGCTCTACACGGCGCCCACGGCGATCCGCACCTTCATGAAGTGGGGCGAGGAGATCCCCGCCGAGCACGACCTGTCGTCGCTGCGGCTGCTCGGCTCGGTCGGCGAGCCGATCAACCCGGAGGCCTGGATCTGGTACCGCCGGGTCATCGGCGGCGACCGCACCCCGATCGTCGACACCTGGTGGCAGACCGAGACCGGCGCCATCATGATCAGCCCGCTGCCCGGCGTCACGGCGACCAAGCCGGGCTCGGCGATGACCCCGCTGCCCGGCGTCAGCGCCGACGTCGTCGACGACCAGGCGCAGCCGGTGCCCAACGGCGGGGGCGGCTACCTCGTGCTGACGGAGCCGTGGCCGGCGATGCTGCGCGGCATCTGGGGCGACGACGACCGCTACCGGGACACCTACTGGTCCCGGTTCGCGGACCTGTACTTCGCCGGCGACGGCGCCAAGAAGGACGAGGAGGGCCACATCTGGCTGCTCGGCCGGGTCGACGACGTGATGCTGGTGTCCGGCCACAACATCTCCACCACCGAGGTCGAGTCGGCTCTGGTCTCGCACCCGAAGGTGGCGGAGGCGGCGGTCG
>DATHAP010000107.1 GCA_035489715.1 Actinomycetes bacterium | reverse complement strand
CAGGAACCACTCGCCGATGAGCGGCAGGTGGAACGCCGGGTTCCACACCTCGCCGAAGGCCTCGACCAGGCTGAGGAACAGGCCGTAGAAGCCGACGAAGACGAACCAGTGGGCGACGCCGATGGTCGACCACTTGAGCATGCGGGTGTGGCCGAGCGACTCGACGAGCATCGTCCTGATGCGTTCCTTGAACGGACCGCGCCGGGTGTCGTCGGGCTGGCCCGTGCGGATGATCCGGATCATGGCCCGGACCGCCCGGTAGGCCATCACGGACGACACGATCAGGAACAGGACGCTGATCGTGCCCAGGACGATCTGCAACGGGCCGGTCATGTTCTTCCTCCCGCACGCGCGTGGCGGCGTCGGCTGGTCCCGTTCCGCCGAGCGGCGACGACGAGGCTCTGACTCTCCGCACGATAGCTCTCGCGGCATCCGGCTACTCAGCGGTAACCCCGACGCCCCGCGGCGGTCCGGCGGAGTGGCCGGGCGACACTCCGGCAGTGCTTGCCTGTGCGCACTACTGCGCTAACTGCACTACCGTCCGGAACGCCACAGTGGCGAGGCGGAGGGAGGAGCAGTGGACGCCAGTCAGCTGCTCAAGGGCGTGCTGGACGTCGCCGTGCTGGCGGTCGTCCGCGACGCGGACGGCTACGGCTACGACGTCGTCCGTCGGCTGCGGGCGGCCGGGCTCGAGGACGTCGGCGACGCCTCGGTGTACGGCACGCTGCGGCGGCTCTACCAGGCCGGCGCGCTCACCTCCTACGTCGTCCCGAGCGACGAGGGGCCACACCGCAAGTACTACGCGATCAACGACAGGGGGCGTTCGGTGCTGGAGGACTCGACCAAGACGTGGAGGACGTTCGCCGACACCGTCGACGGACTCCTGGCCGGAACGGCGGCGGCGGCATGAGCGCGCCGGCCCTGACCGCCGCCACGCAGGACTACCTCACCGCGGTGGAGAGGGAGCTCGCCGACCTGCCGGCCGACGACCGCAGCGCCCTGCTGGAGGACCTCGCTCTGCACCTCGACGCGCTGAGCGGCGAGGACGACGACCGGCCGATCGCGGTCCGCCTCGGCGCGCCGGCCGCCTACGCCGCGGACCTCCGTGCCGCGGCCGGGCTGCCTCCGCGTCCGGAGGGGCCGGCGCCCGCTGCGGTGGGGCTCCGGGAACGGCTGGCCCGCCTGCCCGTCTCGCCGGCCGTGCGAGAGGTCCGGCGCCTCCTCCGCGAACTGCGGCCGGCATGGTGGGTGCTGCGGGGATACCTCGTCGTCCTGGTGGCGTGCCTGCTCGAACCCGACGACGTGCGCGACTTCCCGGTGCCGGCCCCGCTGGGCAACCCCGCCCTCGGCATGCTGCTGGTGCTCGCCGCCGTCGTCGGCTCGGTGCTGCTCGGGCGCCGGACGCTGCCCCGTCCACTGGCCGCGCTGGTCGTGGTCGGTGGGGTCGTGCTGGCCGCGACGTCGTTCGTCCTGGGGGAGGGCGCCTGGTCGCGCCTCGCTGACACCACCGCGTACCCACCGCCGCTGCCCGACGTCCCGAGCGAGAGGTACCCGCTCCTGTCGCGGTACGGGCCGGTGACCGACGTGTTTCCGTACGCGGCCGACGGGACGGCGCTGGAGGGCATGCTGCTCTACGACCAGGACGGGCGCCCGCTGAAGGTCGGGCTCCAGGAGTGGTGGGACGACGGCTGCCGGCGGGTGCTCGACCAGCCGCTCGCGGCCGACGGCGTCCCGGTGCAGAACTCGTATCCGCAGGCCTACGAGCTCGCCGGGCAGGGCGGATCGTGCACGGAGGCCCTGTCCCGACCCGAGGTGCCCCTGCCCGTGTTCCCCGCGGCCGAGTCTGTCGCCCCTGACCCCGGCGACTGACGCACCCGCCGGCCTCACGTTCGGGCCTCCGACCTCAGGTTGCTACCCGAGGACGGCGAACCGAACGTGAGGTCGGCGTCGCGCTGAACCGTCGGTCGGAGGGGCCCGGCCGGCTCAGGAGACGGCGCAGCTGATCCTCCGTGCGCGGCCAGCGCGCCGGGTCCAGGTCGGCGTCGACGACGCGCACGACCCGGATGACGAGTGCCCGCAGCTCGTCCTCCCGGCGCTTCTCCTCCCACAGCACCTGTTCCGGTGATCGGTCCCGCCATGGGTCCGAGTACTTGATCCGCCCGTCGAACTCGACCGCCACTGCTGCCTCGTCGAACCACGCGTCGACGATGCCGACCAAGCGCCCGCCGGTCCGGATCTCGACCTGCAGTTCGGGTGTGGGCAGTCCCGCGCCGACGATCCGCAGACGTCCCCGGGTCTCGAGCGGCGACGCGGCGCGGCCGTTCGCGAGTGCGACCGCCCGACCCGCCAGGGGTGCGCCCGGCCAGTGGTGAACGGCTGCCACGGCGGCGCGCAGCTCCTCGATCGTCGTCCGGCCGGCGAGCAGACCGGCGTCCATGGCGACGACGGCGTCGTCCGTCGACCACTCCCGCGCGCAGTCCACGAGTGTCCGAACGGCCGACGTCAGCCGCAGCGGTCACCGTTCTGCCGGCTGGAGCGGTGCGCACGCCATGCGCCAGTCCTGCCCGCGTCGCCACTGCTCGGTGTCGGTCAGTCGGATCGTCGGATCCACCGACCGGGGGACGGGCAGATTCCACAGCCGCGCTGCGGAGCCGCGGCTCACGAGCGCCGTGCTGCGATCCAGGCTCAATAGGACGGCCAGGCAGTCCATGGCGTACCGCCGTCCTCCTTCCTCGCCGGCCGCCAGGTCCGAGGCGCCCACCAGGACGCCGCGTCGAAGCCGTACCCATCGGCCGCCGGCGCAGAGGCTGCGGATCTCGCTGGGCGCGTAGCCCACGAGCAGCGCCTCCGCGGTCGTGAACAGGCCGAATCGCTTCTCGGCGCGGGCTCTCAAGACCGGGTGCACGGGGTCAGCGTCCGGCCTCACAGCGCGCCCGGGTCGATTCGCCCGAGAGATGTGGACGGTGCCGCCCACTGTGGACGGCGAGCCTCGCCCGCAGAGTGCCGTCCTCACGTTTCAACGCGAGGACGGCGGACCGAACGTGAGGTCGGCGGCCGGACCGACGGTCGCGCGAAAAATTCGGCCGACCCCGGGAACACGGGTCGGGATGCCTGCCGTTAGGGTGGGCAGGAAAGTTGAGTGAACCCCGCGCAAGGTGGCTACTCGACTCCTCAGCAGACCTGAACCACCCCAGCACACGGAAGAGAGGCCATCCCCATGGCTCGAGCGGTCGGTATCGACCTCGGCACCACCAACTCCGTCGTCACCGTCCTGGAGGGCGGGGAGCCGACGGTCATCGCGAACTCCGAGGGCTCGCGCACCACCCCGTCGGTCGTCGCGTTCGCCAAGAACGGCGAGGTCCTGGTCGGCCAGTCGGCCAAGAACCAGGCGGTCACCAACGTCGACCGCACCATCCGCAGCGTCAAGCGCGAGATGGGGACCAGTTGGAAGTCGCCGGAGATCGACGGCAAGCAGTACACCCCGCAGGAGATCAGCGCCCGCGTGCTCCAGAAGCTCAAGCGGGACGCCGAGACCTACCTGGGCGAGCCGGTCACCGAGGCCGTCATCACCGTGCCGGCCTACTTCGAGGACGCCCAGCGCCAGGCCACCAAGGAGGCCGGTGAGATCGCGGGCCTGAACGTCCTGCGCATCGTCAACGAGCCCACCGCTGCCGCGCTGGCCTACGGCCTGGACAAGGGCGAGACCGAGCAGACGATCCTCGTGTTCGACCTCGGTGGTGGCACGTTCGACGTGTCCCTGCTCGAGATCGGCGAGGGCGTCATCGAGGTCAAGGCGACCGCCGGTGACAACCACCTCGGCGGTGACGACTGGGACCAGAAGGTCGTCGACCACCTGGTGAAGACCTTCAACGTCTCCAACGGCATCGACCTGTCCAAGGACAAGCTGGCCATGCAGCGCCTCCGCGAGGCCGCCGAGAAGGCCAAGATCGAGCTGTCGGGCGCGCAGTCGACCAACATCAACCTGCCCTACATCACGGCCGGCGCCGAGGGCCCGCTGCACCTCGACGTCACGATCACCCGCGCCGAGTTCCAGCGGATGACCCAGGACCTGCTCGACCGCGCCCGCGCGCCGTTCAACCAGGCCATCCGGGACGCCGGCATCTCCGTGGCCCAGATCGACCACGTCGTCCTCGTCGGCGGCTCGACCCGCATGCCGGCCGTGTCCGACCTGGTCCGCGAGCTGACCGGGGGCAAGGAGCCCAACAAGGGCGTCAACCCCGACGAGGTCGTGGCCATCGGTGCCGCGCTGCAGGCCGGTGTGCTCCGCGGCGAGGTCAAGGACGTCCTGCTGCTCGACGTCACCCCGCTGTCCCTGGGCATCGAGACCAAGGGCGGCATCATGACCAAGCTCATCGAGCGCAACACCACGATCCCGACCAAGCGCTCGGAGATCTTCACGACGGCCGATGACAACCAGCCGTCCGTGCAGATCCAGGTCTTCCAGGGTGAGCGCGAGATGGCGGCCTACAACAAGAAGCTCGGCATGTTCGAGCTGACCGGTCTGCCGCCGGCGCCCCGCGGCGTCCCGCAGATCGAGGTCGCCTTCGACATCGACGCCAACGGCATCGTCCACGTCCACGCCAAGGACCTCGGCACGGGCAAGGAGCAGTCGATGACCATCACCGGCGGCTCGGCCCTGCCCAAGGACGACATCGAGCGGATGATGAAGGACGCCGAGGCGCACGCCGACGAGGACAAGAAGCGCCGCGAGGAGGCCGAGACCCGCAACCTGGCCGAGTCGCTGCAGTACCAGACCGAGAAGTTCCTCGCGGAGAACGGCGACAAGATCCCGGCCGAGAAGAAGGACGAGCTCGGTGAGGCCCTGACCGATCTCCGCTCGGCGCTCGGCGGCTCCGACATCGACGCCATCAAGACCGCGCAGGAGAAGGTGGCCCGCGTGTCCCAGGAGGTCGGCGGTGCGCTCTACGCGCAGAACGCCGAGGCCGGGGCCGAAGGTGCGCCCGGTGCCGAGGCAGGGGACGCGGGGCAGCCCACGGGTTCCGCTGACGACGACGTCGTCGACGCCGAGATCGTCGACGAGGACACCGACAAGCGGCCGTGACGACGCGGGACGAGGATGCGCCGCGGGTCGTGATCCGCGACAAGCGGCGCATCGATCCGACCAGCGGCACGGTCCGAGAGGAACAGATGAGCGAGCACGAGACGCCGGTCGCCGAGGAGCCGGCGCCCACCCCGGCCCCGCCCACCCAGGTCCCGCCCTCCGACGGCGGCGACCTGGAGAAGCAGCTGGCCGAGCGGACCGAGGACCTGCAGCGGGTCAGCGCCGAGTACGCCAACTACCGGCGCCGGGTCGACCGCGACCGGTCGCTGGTCGTCGACCAGGCGGCCGAGCGGTTCGCCCTGCAGCTGTTCCCGATCGTCGACGACATCGAGCGGGCCCGCGACCACGGCGACCTCACGGGCGCCTTCAAGGTCGTGGCCGACCGGGTGCTCGGCCTGCTCGACGGTCTCGGCGTGACCGCGTTCGGCGTGGCCGGCGACCCGTTCGACCCCGCGCTGCACGAGGCGGTCATCCACGACACGTCGTCGGGGGTGAGCGTCCCGACCGCGACGACGGTGCTGCGGCAGGGTTTCCGCCGCGGCGAGCGCGTCCTGCGGACGGCGATGGTCGCGGTGACCGACCCCGAGCGGCCGGCCGCGACGGA
>DATHAP010000106.1 GCA_035489715.1 Actinomycetes bacterium | reverse complement strand
TCGGCTTGCTCTTGGGCACCCCGCCGTACCCCAGGATCTTCCTCGCCCGGGCGAGCAGCTGCATGGAGTACTCCGGCGTGCCCACCTGGGTGCCGTACTTGGGCAGCGGGTAGAGGTTGAGCGACAGCACGTCGGCGAACTTCCACGCCGGTACCCCGTCGACGCGGGCGAAGGCGAACTTGGTGATGCCGCGGATCTGTTCGCCGATGCGCGCCGCGAAGGCCGGGCCCACGACGATCGCCCCGGAGTCGGCCGCCTTGACGGCGTTGCGGGTCGCCTTGGTCAGCTGGGCCATCTGCAGGGTGGTGCCGGTCCAGAAGTTGGTGACGTTGGCCTCGTTCCACACCTGGTAGGCGTGGATGCCGCGCTTGCCGTTCCAGTTCCGGTACCGCTGCACGACTGCGGTGACGTAGCGGTAGAAGGCGCCAGGGTCGTTCGGCATCGCCGTCGGCACGGAGGCGTAGAACGAGGGCGTCATGCCGAGCACCAGGGTGACCTCGACGTTACGCGCCTGCGCGGCGTTGACGATCTGGTCGAGCCGGGTCCAGTTGTACACGCCCGGGGCGACCTCGATGTCACGCCAAAGGGTGCCGGTGTCCCACAGCCGGATCGAGCCGGTGCCGGCCCGCGACAGCGAGGCGAGCCCGGAGTCGTGCACCCCGAAGAAGCGCTTGTCGACCTTGACCTTGACGGCGGCGGCCGGCGAGGCCGGCAGCAGCACGGTCGCGAGCACGGCCGCGACGACCGCGGCGAGCAGCCGGACGGGCGGGCGCTCGGGGAGGCGGAGTGCGGGGGCGGGTCGGGCGATGCGCATGGTGCGGCGTCCTCGTGGTGGTACGGAAGGGAGGCTCACCCGGACACCGCTGCGAGCGGTGAGGTGGCCGCACCAGTGTGCCGGGTAGGCTGGCCGATCGCTGCCAATTCGGCGATTGTCGGCAATTGGTGCGTGTCGGATATCACCTCGTCGGCGGCGGCTCAGCCGGACGCGTAGACCCGCTGCGCCGCACGGCGCAGCGCACCGGCCGGCCAGGTGCGGTGCGCGGCACCCACCAGCGCCAGGCCGATGACGGCGGCCACGGTGACCGACACGGCCGGCGAGGCCAGGTCCGCCATCGCCCCGGCGAGCAGGAAGGTCGTCGCGGTCACCGTCGAGAAACCGGCCCCGGCCAGGCCGTTGACCCGGCCGCGCAGCGCGGCGGGGCTCATCAGGTTCACCGTCGTCATCAGCGGCACCATGAAGCCCTGGGACGCACCGGCGACGAACCACAGCGGCAGCGCGACGTACCAGGCCGGCGCCAGGCTGGTGAGCAGCAGCGGCGCGCACGCCGCCACCGCGAGCGGGAGGATCAGTCCCACCTGGCGCACCGGGTCGAGCCGGGCGACCAGCGAGGAGCCCAGCGCGGCGCCGGCCGGAAGGCTGGCCATCAGCGCAGCCCCGACGGCCGGCCCGGCCCCGTCGTCCCGGGCATAGGCCAGCGCGACCGCCTCGGGGGCGATGAGGAACACCGCTGCTCCCCAGGCCAGCACGACCAGCGCCTTGAGGGCCGGGTCGTCGAACACCAACCGCCACCCCTCGCGGAAGTCCGACACCAGCGTCTGGTGCTCGCCCTCCCGCCGCCCGCTCGCCGGACGCCACTTGAGGGTCACGGCCAGCACGACGAACGAGACCACGAAGGAGGCCACGTCGAGCAGCAGGCCGGCCCGCTCCCCCACCGCGACGATGACCAGCCCGGCCGCGAGGATGCCGACGACCTGGTCGGCCTGGTAGAGGGTGCGCAGCAGGCCGACGCCCACGATGTTCTCGCGCGGGTCCGGCAGCACGTCCGGCACGACGGCGCGGTGCGCCGCCTCGAACGGCGCGGTGAACGTCTCGGCCACCAGCAGCAGCAGGAGCAGCAGCCACACCGGCGTCGAGTCCACCGCGAGCAGCGCGATCACGCCGACGACCACCGCCCGGGCCAGGTCGCACGCCAGCATCACGACCTTGCGCGGCATCCGGTCGGCCAGGGTGCCCAGCAGCGCCGAGCCGAAGACCGCGGGCACGAAGCTCGCGACGAAGGCCAGCACCGCCAGGAAGGCGCTCTCGGTGCGCGCCAGCACCAAGGAGGCGAGGGCGACGCGGGCGACGTGGTCGCCGAGCTCGCTGGCGACCTGGGCCACGACCAGCCCGCGGAACTCCCGGTGCCGGAGCACGTCGCGCACCGTCGGTCGGCGGGCCGGCACCGGCGCGCCGGCGGCGGGCACCGGCGGTGGCACCGGCGGTGGCACCGGCGCACCAGGCGGCACGCCCGCTCCTCCGTCCGCCGCGCTCACCGGTAGAACACCCTCTCGACGACAGCCCTGGCCCGCCGGGTGGCTCGACGGTAGTCGTCCACGAGCTCCCCCGACGCGCCCGGAGGGTAGCCCAGGACGCGGGCCACCCCGGACAGCTCGCGCAGGTCGGTGGGCAGGCTGTCGCCCGGACGGCCGCGCACCAGCAGCACCGCGTTGCGCACCCGGCTGGCGGTCCGCCACGCGTGCGCGAGCACCTGGGCCTGGTCCGGAGTGACCAGCCCGGCCCGCCGGGCCGCTGCGAGCGCCTCGAGGGTGCGCGGGGTGCGCAGCCCGGGCAGCTCCGCGGCGTGCCGCAGCTGGAGCAGCTGCACGGTCCACTCGACGTCGGCCAGGCCGCCCGGACCGAGCTTGGTGTGCCGGGCCGGGTCCGCGCCGCGGGGCAGCCGCTCGGCCTCGACCCGGGCCTTGATCCGCCTGATCTCACGCACCGATGCCTCGTCCAGCCCACCCTCGCGGTAGCGCAGCGGGTCGACCAGCTCGACGAACCGGGCGCCCAGGTCGGCGTCGCCGGCGACCGGGTCGGCGCGCAGCAGCGCCTGGCTCTCCCAGACGTGCGACCAGCGGTCGTAGTAAGCGGCGTAGGACGCGAGGGTGCGCACCAGCGGCCCCTGCCGACCCTCCGGACGCAGGTCGGCGTCGACGGTCAGCGGCGGGTCGGGCGAGGGCACCGAGAGCAGCCGGCGCAGCTCGTGCACCACCGCGTGCGCGGCCTCGGACGCCTCCTGCTCCGCCGCCCCCTCGAGCGGCTCGTGCACGAAGAGCACGTCGGCGTCGCTGGCGTAGGACAGCTCGCGGCCGCCGAACCGACCCATCGCGATGACGGCGACCCTGGTCGGCAACGCGCCACCACGGGTCGAGGTGACCGACCGCACGGCGACATCGAGAGCCGACTGCACGGCGGCCGCGACGACGTCGGTGAGCGCCTCCTCGACCTGCTCGACGGTCGCGACGTGCAGCAGGTCGGCGGCTGCCACCCGGAACAGCTCGCGTCGACGGACCCCGCGCGCCACGGTGACCGCAGTTTCCGGGTCGTCGTGCCGCGCGACGGCGCTGGCCAGCTCGGCTGCCAGCTCGGCACGGGTCCCGGGGACCAGCTCGGCGTCGTCCGCGAGCATCCGCACCGCCTCTGGCGCCCGGCCGAGCAGCTCGACGGCGTACCTGCTGCTCGCCAGCAGCAGCGCCATCCGCTCCGCCACCGCACCCTCGTCGCGCAGGACCCGCAGGTACCACGGTGTGGTGCCGAGGGCGTCGCTGATCTGCCGGAAGGCGAGCAGCCCGCCGTCCGGGTCGGGCGCGTCGGCGAACCAGCCGAGGAGCACGGGGAGCAGCGTGCGCTGGATCGCGGCCCGGCGGGACACGCCCTCGGTGAGCGCCTCGAGGTGGCGCAGGGCGCCGGCCGGGTCGGCGTAGCCGAGCGCCTCGAGCCGCGACCGAGCCGCGTCCGGGGTCAGCCGGGCCTCGCCGGACGCCAGCCGGGCCACCGAGCTCAGCAGCGGCCGGTAGAACAGCTTTTCGTGCAGGCGGCGCACCTCGCGGGCGTGCCGGCGCCACTCCCGGTCGAGGTCGCCGACCGGGTCGGCGCGCAGCCCGAGCGAACGGCCGATGCGCCGCAGCTCGACCTCCGCCTCCGGCATGACGTGCGTACGTCGCAGCCGGTGCACCTGCAGCCGGTGCTCGACGGAGCGCAGGAATCGGTAGGCCTTGTCCAGCGAGGCGGCGTCGGCGCGGCCGACATAGCCGTACGTCGACAGCGACTCGAGCGCCTCCAGCGTGTTGGTGCTGCGCAGGGTCTCGTCGCTGCGGCCGTGCACCAGCTGCAGCAGCTGGACGGCGAACTCGACGTCGCGCAGCCCACCCGGCCCGAGCTTGAGCTCGCGGTGGCTGCTCGTGGTGGCCAGGGTGCCTTCGACCCGGCGACGCATCTGCTGGACGTCGGACACGAAGTCGGGCCGGTCGGCCGCCTGCCACACCATCGGGCCGACGGCGTCGACGTAGGCCTGCCCCAGTGCCAGGTCGCCCGCCACAGGTCGTGCCTTGAGCAGCGCCTGGAACTCCCAGGTCTTGGCCCACCGCTCGTAGTAGGCGACGTGGCTGGCCAGGCTGCGCACCAGCGGGCCGGCCTTGCCCTCAGGACGCAGCGCGGCGTCGACCGGCCAGATGGTGCCCTCGGCGGTCGTTGCGGAGCAGGCCCGCATGAGGGAGACCGCGAGCGCGGTGGCGGTGCGCAGCGCGGCCTGCTCGTCGACGCCCTCGGGCAGGTCGTGGGCCGGCTCGGCGACGAACACCACGTCGACGTCGCTCACGTAGTTGAGCTCGCGGCCTCCGCACTTGCCCATGGCCACGACCGCCAGCCGGCAGTGCCCGGCGTCGGCCGGCCCGACCTGGGCACGCGCGATCGCCAGCGCCGCCTCCAGGGTGGCGCCGGCCAGGTCGGCCAGCTCGGCGGCGACGTCCGCCACCTCGAGCCCGCCGCCGACGTCACGGGCGGCCAGCCCCAGCAGGGCGCCGTGGTAGGCGACCCGAAGCGCGTCGAGGACGTCGGGGAGCCGGTTGCTGGCGACCGGCGCCGGGCCGCCGGGGTCGGCGCCGACGGCGCGCAGCAGCCTCGCGCGCAACCCGTCGGCCGTCGGGCGGGTGTCCGGCTCGTCCTGCAGCAGCCGCCAGTGGTCCGGGTGCCGCGCCAGGTGCTCCCCCAGCGCCACGCTCGAGCCGAGCACCGCCAGCAGCCCGCCACGCAGCCGCTCGTCCTCGCAGAGGGCGGTGGTGAGCTCCCGGGGATCGGCGGCCGCGTCGAGCAGCCGGCCCAGGGCGCTCAGGGCGGCGTCGGGGTCGCCGACCGTGCCGAGGGTCGCCAGGACGCGCTCGTCGCCGACCAGGTCGCTGAGCTCATGCGACGCGTCGACCGTCGCCGCAGCGCGCGTCGGCTCGGTGAAGCCCACCCTGGCCAGCCGTGCTCCGGCGCTGGTGCCGCGTCCGGCTGCCACGGTGCCCGACGCTAACCCGTCGCCCCGCCGGGTGGCGCACCACGCCGGCCCAAGACGTCGTCAAGCAACGGCAAGGCCCCGGCCGCACCGGCGCCGCCGTCCGCACCGGCACCGGCCGCCCGGGCGGCGACCACCTCCCCGAATGCGCGGGCGACCGGCTGCCAGCTCTGCACCAGCCGCGGGGTCTCTCGCTCCACCTCGGCGACCAGGTCGGCCGGCTCCCGGCCGGCGGCGAGCAGCAGCGGGCTGTCCTCGCGGGCCCAGTCCGCGGCGATGGCCGGCGTCACCTCGGGGTGCCCCTGCACCCCCCAGGCCGCCGGGCCGAGCCGGAAGGCCTGGTGCGGGTAGGCCGGTGAGGTGGCGAGGAGCACGGCGCCGGGCGGCAGCGCGTCCATCTCCTCCCAGTGCCACTGCAGGACGGGCGTGCCGGGCGACACCGACGACAGGACCGGGTCGTCGGCAGCCGCCGGCGTCGGGTCGTTGGTGAGCACCCCCAGCTCGGGCCCGGCAGGTCCGCGCCGGACGCTGCCGCCGCAGGCGACGACGAGCAGCTCGGCGCCCAGGCAGATGCCGAAGGTCGGCAGGCCGTCGGCCACCGCTGCCGCCAGCAGGTCACGGGTGGGCGGCAGCCAGGGGCAGTCCGCGTCGTCGAGCGGCCCCATGGCGCCGCCGAGCACCAGCAGCCCGTCATAGGTCCGCAGGGCCTGGGTCGTGGGGAGCTCCTGCGCGGCGTACGGGTGCACGACCTCGAGCACGACCCCCTCGGCGGCGAGCCACTCCCCCCACCACCCGGGGCCGGTGCTTCCCTCGTGCTGGACGACGAGCAGGCGGCTCACAGTGCGGGAAGGTAGCGGTCCAGCTCGAAGGTGGTCACCTCACGGCGGTAGTCCAGCCACTCCGCGCGCTTGTTGCGCAGGAAGAAGTCGAAGACGTGCTCGCCGAGCGTCTCGGCGACCAGCTCGCTGCCCTCCATCCGGCGGATGGCCTCCGACAGGTTGGTCGGGAGCGGCTCGATGCCGAGGGCCTGCCGCTCGGCGTCGGTGAGTGCCCAGACGTCGTCCTCGGCGCCGTCGGGCAGGTCGTAGCCCTCCTCGATGCCCTTGAGGCCGGCGCCGAGCACCACCGCGAAGGCGAGGTAGGGGTTGCAGGCCGAGTCCGGCGACCGGATCTCGACCCGGGTGGACTGGCCCTTGGACGGCTTGTACATGGGCACCCGCACCATGGCCGACCGGTTGTTGTGGCCCCAGCACACGTAGGCCGGTGCCTCGCCGCCGCCGAGCAGCCGCTTGTAGCTGTTGACCCACTGGTTGGTGACGGCGGTGATCTCGCCGGCATGGCGGAGCAGGCCGGCGATGAACGACCGGGCAGCCTTCGACAGCTGGTAGGGCGCCCCCGCCTCGAAGAACGCGTTGCGCTCGCCCTCGAAGAGGCTCAGGTGGGTGTGCATGCCCGAGCCGGGGTGGTCGGTGTAGGGCTTCGGCATGAACGACGCCTGCACGCCCTGGCTGAGCGCCACCTGCTTCATCACGTGCCGGAAGGTCATGATGTTGTCGGCCGTGGACAGCGCGTCGGCGTAGCGCAGGTCGATCTCCTGCTGGCCAGGAGCGCCCTCGTGGTGGCTGAACTCCACCGAGATGCCCATGTTCTCGAGCATGGTGATGGCGTCGCGGCGGAAGTCGTGCCCGATGCCGTGGGCGATGTGGTCGAAGTACCCGCCCTGGTCCACCGGCGTCGGAGGCAGCCCTCGCCGCTCGCTGGTCGTGGCCGAGCCGTCCTTGAAGAGGAAGAACTCGATCTCGGGGTGGGTGTAGAACGCGAAGCCCATGTCCGCGGCCTTGGACAGCGTGCGCTTGAGCACCTGGCGCGGGTCGGCGTAGGACGGCGCCCCGTCCGGCATGACGATGTCGCAGAACATCCTCGCCGTGCCGGGCGACTCGGAGCGCCAGGGCAGGATCTGGAAGGTGCCGGGGTCCGGCCGGGCGAGCATGTCGGACTCGGCGACCCGCGCGAAGCCCTCGATCGCCGAGCCGTCGAAGCCGATGCCCTCGTCGAAGGCCCCTTCGAGCTCGGCCGGTGCGACGGCCACCGACTTGAGGAAACCGAGGACGTCGGTGAACCACAGCCGGACGAAGCGGATGTCGCGCTCCTCCAGGGTCCGGAGGACGAACTCTTGCTGCTTGTCCATGACGCGCATGGTGTCGCGCGGGTGTTTCCGCGGTGTTACAGGGTTGCGCCTGACGTCGTCCTCGCGGACGGTCCCTCGTCGCACGTCAAGATCGGCTGAACGGCCCCCCGGTCGCCAACTGTTCGGTTCGACATCCTTTGCCAACACCACGCCGGGTCATGGTCAGTCACACAATCAGTGGCGACGATCAATGACAGGAACGTGGAACCTCCCCCCACTCCCCTGGAGAAGACATGACCCGCACCGCCGCTCGCGCCCTTCCCTCCACCGCCGTCGCGTTCCTCCTCGCGCTGGCCCTCGCCGTCGCTGCCGTGCTGGTCGCCGGCACCGGCCTGGCCGGCTCGGACGACGCCGGAGCGACCTGGAACCGCGGCCCGGGCAAGGGCGCGACGTGGAACTCGGTCGAGGCCGCGACGTGGAACCGCGGCCCCGGCAAGGGCGCGACCTGGAACTGACCGGAGCGCCCACCGGCCCTCGCGGAGGATCTCCGAAGGTTTTACCCAGGGCAACCTCGCAAACCCGCAGCGTGACCGTCGAGCATGGCGCAGACTGCTGACGTGGCGGAACGTCCGCCGGGCGACCGGCTGATCTGGCTCGTGAGCGCCGGGCTCGCGACCGCAGGAGCGCTCCTGTGGTGGCGAGGCCTCGCCCTGCCCGAGAACGACCCGCACCTGTGGTGGCCGGCCGTGGCACTGGTCTTCGCCCTCAGCGAGCGCTTCGCGGTCCACCTGCCCTTCGGCCGTGACCTCCACAGCCTCACCTTCAGCATGGCGCCCATGGTGCTCGGGCTGTTCTTCCTCGACGCCGGAGAGCTGGTCCTGGCGGCCGTCCTCGGGATGCTGCTGACCCAGGCGGTCATCTACCGCAACCCGCCGATCAAGCTGGCGTTCAACACGGCCTCGATCTTCCTGCAGGCCTCGGTCGCGGTGGCGGTCTTCTCCGCCGTGGTCGAGGCGACCGGTGTCACCGCGAGCGAGCTGGACCCCGTCACCTGGCTGGCCGCGCTCGCGGCGACCGTGGCCGCCGACCTGCTCGGCAACCTCGCGCTGTTCGCGATCATCGCGATCCGCCAGGGCCAGTGGGACCTCGCCGAGCTCGGACGAACCCTCGCCATCGCTGCCGTCGGCACCGTCGTCGTCACCGACCTCGCCCTGCTGACCGCCCTGGTCATGGTCCGGGAGTCCCAGGGGCTGGTTCTGCTCGGCGTCGTGGCGGTGCTCTCCTTCCTGCTCTACCGCGGCTACCACGTGCAGCGGCTGCGCTACGGGCGGCTGCAGCTGCTCTACTCGTTCACGCGCTCGGTCGACCAGGCGCTGCAGGCCGGCACGGTCGGCGAGACGGTCACCTCGGAGGCGCGGACGCTGCTGCGGGCCGGGCACGCCGCCGTCCTCGCGTGCTCGCCGGACTGCCAGGGCACCTGGTACGCCGCGGCCTGCGACGGCACTCCCCTGCGGCTGGTCCGCGGCGGGAGCACCAAGGCCCACCACGAGCTGCGGGCCGCCGGTCACCTCGACGGCATGGCAGCTCCGCTGCGCGACGGGGGCGAGATCATCGGCGTCCTGGTCGTCGCCGACCGGCTCGACGACGTCAGCACGTTCGACCACGAGGACGAGCTGCTCTTCGAGGCGCTGGCCAGCCACGCCGGGGTCGCCCTGGCCAACTCCGGCCTGGTCGAGCGGGTCCGCGCAGCAGCGGAGGAGACCGAGCACCTCGCGCTGCACGACCCGCTCACCGGCCTGCCCAACCGGCTGCACTTCCAGCAGCGGCTCGAGCGGCGGCTCGCCACCACCGGCTCGGCCGCGGTCCTGCTCATGGACATCGACCGCTTCAAGGAGGTCAACGACACCCTCGGCCACGACGTCGGCGACCAGCTGCTCGCCGAGGTCGCCAACCGGCTTCGTGCCCTCGGCTCGGACGAGACCGTCGTCGCCCGGCTCGGCGGCGACGAGTTCGCGGTGCTGCTCGGCGGCGACGACGTCCACGTCGAGGGCATGGTGGCCCGCATCTTCCGCGACGTGGCCCGGCCGATCCAGCTCGGCGACGTCACGATCGACGTGTCGGTGAGCGTCGGGATCTCCGCGACCCCTCGCGACGGCTCCTCCGCCGCACTGCTCCTCCGCCGGTCGGAGGTCGCGATGTACGACGCCAAGGACGGCCTGAGCGGAGTCGCCCGCTACTCCCCCGACCGTGACCCCTACAGCTCCCGCCGCCTGTCGCTGATCGGCGACCTCGCTCGGGCCCTGGACGACGGCACCCTCGAGCTGCACTACCAGCCGCAGGCCGACCCGTCCTCCGGCCAGATCACCGGCGTCGAGGCGCTGATCCGCTGGACCCATCCGCTGTGGGGGCAGGTGCCGCCGGACGAGTTCATCCCGCTCGCCGAGCACACCGGGTTGATCCGACCGCTCACCCGCTTCGTCATCGAGACCGCCGTGCGGCAGTGCGTGGCCTGGCAGGAGGCCGGGACTCCGGTGCTGATGGCGGTCAACGTGTCGATGCGCAACCTGCTCGAGCCGGAGCTGGCCGACACGGTGGCCCGACTGCTCGTGCAGGCCGGCCTACCGGCGGCGCTGCTCAAGCTCGAGGTGACCGAGAGCGCAATCGTCGCCGAGCCGGAGCGCGCGGTGCAGGCGCTGGAGCGGCTGGTGCAGCTCGGGCTGTCGGTCTCGGTCGACGACTTCGGCACCGGCTACTCCTCGCTGACCCGGCTGCGCAGCCTGCCGGTGCAGGAGGTCAAGATCGACAAGAGCTTCGTTCGGCACCTCGCCGAGCGGCAGGACGACCTGGCCATCGTCCGCGCGGTCATCGGCCTCGGCCACGACCTCGGCCTGCGCGTGCTAGCCGAGGGCGTGGAGGACGAGCGCAGCTGGCGGGTTCTCGAGGAGCTCGGCTGCGACCTCGTGCAGGGCTTCTTCCTCGCCAGACCGATGCCCGCGGCCGCGATGACGATCTGGCTCGGCGACCGGATGTCGGGCTTCGCGACCCGGCTGCGCACCGAGCAGGAGGGCGACGACCAGCCGGCGCCCCGCCCCCTCGGCGGCGGCGCGCCCCGGCGCCAGGCTGGCCCGACGCGTCGCTGACCCGCTCACTAGGCTCGTGCTGTGCCGCAGCTGCGCCTCGCTCTCGCCCAGTTCGACCCCGTCGTCGGCGACCTGGAGGGCAACGCGCAGCGCATCGCCGACCTCGCCGAAGAGGCTGCACGGTCCGGGGCGCACGTCGTCGCCTTCCCCGAGATGGCACTGACCGGCTACCCGGTCGAGGACCTCGTGTTCCGGCGCTCGTTTGTCGACGCGTCCCGCCGGGCGATGGCCGACCTGGCGCGGACGCTCGGCGGCTCGGCGGCCGCGGACCTGCTCGTCGTCGTCGGCTTCCTGAACGGCATGCCGGACGCGCCGCACGTCCTCGGCACCCCGAAGGGCGCCCCGCAGAACGCCGCCGCCTTCGTGCACCGCGGTGAGGTCGTCGGGTGCTACGCGAAGCACCACCTGCCCAACTACGGGGTCTTCGACGAGTACCGCTACTTCGTCCCCGGGTCGTCGCTGACCGTCGCCCGGGCGCACGGCATCGACGTCGCCGTCGTCATCTGCGAGGACATCTGGCAGGAGGGCGGCCCGGTCGCCCGCACCCGCGAGGCCGGCGCGGGGCTGCTCGTCGTCATCAACGGGTCGCCGTACGAGCGGGACAAGGACGACGCCCGGCTCGACCTGGTCCGGCGCCGGGCCGCGACGGCCGGCTGCACGCTCGCCTACGTCAACATGGTCGGCGGGCAGGACGAGCTGGTCTTCGACGGCGACTCGATCGTTGTGTCCGCGGAGGGCGAGGTCCTCGCCCGGGCACCGCAGTTCGAGGAGGTGCTCCTCGTGGTCGACCTCGACCTGCCGGCGGCCACTGGTGGCGGAAGCCCGGTCACGGCCGCTGAGCCGGTGCGACGCGTGACGCTGTCGAGCGAGCCCCTGGCGCCGTACGACGCGGTGACCGCACGTGTCGCCCCGCGTCTGGTCGACGAGGCGGAGGTGTACGGCGCGCTGGTGACCGGTCTGCGCGACTACGTGGCCAAGAACGGCTTCCGCAGCGTGGTGCTCGGACTGTCCGGCGGCATCGACTCGGCGCTCACCGCCGTCATCGCGTGCGACGCGCTCGGCGCCGGGAACGTGTATGGCATCTCGATGCCGAGCAGCTACTCGAGCGACCACTCGCGCTCCGACGCCGACGACCTGGCGCGCCGCACCGGGCTCGTCTACTCGACGGTGCCGATCGCCCCGATGGTCGACGCCTTCCTCTCGTCGCTCGAGCTGACCGGGCTGGCGGAGGAGAACCTGCAGGCCCGGGTGCGCGGCACGACGCTGATGGCCCTGTCCAACCAGCACGGCCACCTGGTGCTCGCCACCGGCAACAAGAGCGAGCTCTCGGTCGGCTACTCGACGCTCTACGGCGACTCGGTCGGCGGCTACGCGCCCCTCAAGGACGTGCCCAAGACGTCGGTGTGGGAGCTGTCGAGGTGGCGCAACGCCGACGCCGAGGCGCGCGGCGAGACACCGCCGATCCCGGAGTCCTCCATCACCAAGCCGCCTTCCGCCGAGCTGCGTCCCGGCCAGCTCGACACCGACTCGCTGCCGGATTACGGCCTGCTCGACGACGTGCTGGACGACTACGTGGAGCAGGACCGCGGGTCGTCGGAGCTGCTGGCCGCAGGCTTCGCCCGTGAGCTGGTCGAGCAGGTGCTCCGGCTCACCGACGTCGCCGAGTACAAGCGCCGGCAGTACCCCCCCGGTCCGAAGATCTCCTACAAGGCGTTCGGCCGCGACCGCAGGCTGCCCATCACCAACCGCTGGCGCGAGCACGCCACGCCGCCGGTGCCCTCCAGCGACTGACGCGTGGCACCATGAAGGTGTCCGGGGACTTCACCAGGGAGCCTCGAGGCGACCAGGAGGACGCATGTCCGAGACGACTTCCCCCTACGGCTCCGGCCCGTCGGCCGCCGACGCACCGCCGCCAGCGAAGCGGGTCCGGCTCCACCACCTGAAGGCGATGAAGGAGCGCGGCGAGCGCTTCGCGATGCTGACGTCCTACGACCAGCTCACGGCCGAGATCTTCGACGAGGCGGGCATCCCGCTGCTCCTGGTCGGCGACTCGGCGGCCAACAACGTGCTCGGCTACGAGACGACGCTGCCGGTGACGGTCGACGAGCTGCTCCCGCTGGTCCGCGCCGTCGCACGGGGCGCGCACCGGTCGATGGTCGTGGCCGACCTGCCCTTCGGCTCCTACCAGGTGTCGCCGGCGCAGGCGCTCGAGACGGCCGTGCGGTTCATGAAGGAGGGCTCGGCCCACGCGGTGAAGCTGGAGGGTGGCGCGCAGGTGGCGCCGCAGGTGCGGGCGCTGGTCGACGCCGGCGTTCCGGTCATGGCGCACATCGGCTTCACGCCGCAGAGCGAGCACCAGCTGGGGGGTTACCGGGTCCAGGGCCGCGGTGACACCGGTGACGAGCTGGTGCGCGCCGCCCTGGCCCTGCAGGACGCGGGTGCCTTCGCGATCGTCCTGGAGATGGTGCCGGCCGACGTCGCCAAGCGGGTGACGGCCGAGCTGGTGATCCCCACCATCGGCATCGGCGCGGGCGTCGACTGCGACGGGCAGGTGCTGGTCTGGCAGGACATGGTCGGACTTCGCCGTGGACCCTTCCCCCGCTTCGTCAAGCACTACGCCGACCTCAGAGGCGCGCTGGGCGACGCCGCCCAGGCGTTCGCGGCCGACGTGCGGGACCGCGAGTTCCCGGGCGAGGAGCACACCTTCCACTGAGGGCGCGGCGGTCGGCCCGCGGGCGGGCCGCGCAGGGCAGCATGGCGGGGTGGACAGTGCCCGCGTCCTCCTGCTGAGGGAGGCGCTCGCCGGATCGGGATGGGTCGAGCGCACCGTGTCGTTCGCGTCGTCGCTGCGCCGGATCCGCGACCCCGGAGGGCTTCTCCTCGTCGGCACCCCCGACGAGGAGCCGTGGCACCTCGCCGCGCACCTCGACGACGAGTCGCGCATCTCGGGCATCGCGCAGCTGCAGCCCACGCTCGTCCGCTGGTCCCCGCCACCGGACGCACCGGCTCACCTGGCCGTCACGATGGCCCGCCTCGAGGCGGCACGACGCGGCGAGACGGTTTTCGTCGTCGCACCGGACGCACCACCGGAGTCACTGCTCGAGCGCGTCTCCGACGCACGACGCATCGGGGCGACCGTGCTGTCGATCGACGACGGAGACGACGACCTCGCCGGGCTCGCGCACGACCGTCTCGTCGTGCCGTCGGCTTCCACGCAACGTGTCGTCGTCGCGACCGAGCTGCCCGACGACATCGCCGGCGTCGGCGTCGGTGACGTCGACATCGACACCGTGTCGCACCTCGTGAGTGTCGCGGCCGGAGAAAACGTGTCGCGTCCGTCGATGCGCGATCGCATCGCGCGCATGCTCGATCGCGTGAGTGGTCCGCCACCAAGCACCTGACGCGCCGTCGCACGATGCGATGTCGGCGCGATCGAGAAAGCGTTGCACAGCAACGAGTTTCGATCCCTGTGTCACGCGACGTACGCACTACTAGAAGGCGAAGTCGACGGCGGCTGCGCGGTCCGCGCGACGTCCGTGCACACATCGACGCAGGTCGTGCGACGTGGTGCGCGAAAAACTGCTTGTGCGAAATGCTGGTAACCGTCGCCTGGTCGTGCAACCTTTTCATGAGACGTCGACCAACGGGTTCGGCGACAGATGCAGGAGGCGCGTGTGCCGGCAACAGAAGAAGACGCCACGGCGAAGGTGACTTCCGCCGCAAGCAGCTCGTCACGCAAGACGACAAGTGCTCGCACGACGAAGAAGGCGGCGAAGAAGTCGCCGGCCAAGAAGGCCGCGAAGAAGTCGACCGCCAAGAAGACCACCGCGAGGAAGACGGCCAAGAAGGCCGCGAAGAAGTCCGCAGCCAAGCGCACCACCAAGAAGTCGACTGCCAAGAAGACCGCAGCGAAGAGGTCGACGGCGCGCAAGAGCACCGCCAAGAAGACCACCGCGCGCAAGTCCGCGGCACGCAAGACCGCCAAGAAGGCGACCAGGAAGTCGACCGCGAAGAAGACGGCGCGCAAGAGCACCGCCAAGAAGACCGCAGCCAAGCGCACCACCAAGAAGGCCACGACCCGCAAGGCCGCGGCCAAGAAGGGCGCTGCCACCCGCGCGAGGAAGACCTCAGCGCGCAAGACCGCCGCCAAGAAGGGCGCCGCGACGCGCGCCCGCAGGGCGGCCAAGAAGAGTTGACCAGCACCTGACGAATGGAGGGGCCGCACCCGAGGGGTGCGGCCCCTCCGTCGTCAGTGCTGTGGTCAGCGCTTATTGTCGCCGGTACGGCGCTCCGGTCACTCGTCGTTCCAGCGGGGGTCCTTGTCCCACTGCTCGGTGCGCTCCGCGGCGTGGCTGATCGCCGCCGTGGCCTCCTCGCGGGTCGCGTAAGGCCCCATCCGCTCCGAGTTGGCGCAGCCGGTCCCCTGCTCGACCTCGTTGTGCTTGAGGCAGAACCACCACTGGTCGTCGTCATCGCTCATGGCGGCATCCTTCCCCGCAACTAGACTCCAGCACCATGCCTCTGCTCACTCCGGGCCGCATCTCGCCCCGGCGCCCGGTCCCCGACTCGATCCCGTGCCCCGAGTACGTCGACAAGCCGGCGCCGGCGCGGTTCACCGGATCGGAGGTCAAGGACTCCGACACCGTGGCCCGCATGCGGGTCGCCGGCCGGCTCGCGGCCGAGGCGATGGCCGAGGTCGCGCGGCACATCGCGCCCGGAGTCACGACCGACGAGCTCGACCGGGTCGGCCACGACTTCCTCGTCCAGCGGGGCGCCTATCCCTCCACGCTCGGCTACAAGGGCTTCCCGAAGTCGCTCTGCACCTCGGTCAACGAGGTGATCTGCCACGGGATCCCCGACAGCACCGAGCTGCGCGACGGCGACATCGTCAACATCGACATCACGGCCTTCGTCGGCGGCGTCCACGGCGACACGGACGCGACCTACCTGGTGGGTGACGTCGCCGAGGAGGACCGGCTGCTCGTCGAGCGGACCCGCGAGGCGCTGCGACGGGCGATCAACGCCGTGCGCCCGGGGCGTCCGCTCAGCGTGGTCGGCCGGGTCATCGAGTCGTACGCACGCCGGTTCGGCTACGGCGTCGTGCGCGACTTCACCGGGCACGGCATCGGGACGGCCTTCCACTCGGGGCTGGTGGTCCCCCACTACGACGACCCGCGCTACTCCACGCTGATGGAGCCTGGCATGACGTTCACCATCGAGCCCATGCTGAACCTGGGCACCCACGAGTGGGAGATGTGGGACGACGGCTGGACCGTGGTGACCGCCGACGGTAGGCGCTCCGCCCAGTTCGAGCACACCATCCTGGTGACCGACGGCGGCGCGGAGGTCCTCACGGTGACCGGCTGACGGAGCGGGCGTCAGGCCTCGAGGACCAGAGCCGCGCGTGCATCTCTCGCGCCCGCGGCAGCTCGTTCCGCGGGGTCGCCGGGAGGTCTTCCCAAGGCGAGTCGTCCAGCCAGCGCTCCAGCTGCTGCATGACGAGCAGGAAGCCGAGGGCGAGCCACGGACCCGCCAGGGCGAGGTAGATCACGACTCGGTGCCGGGATCGGCCGTCCGTCGGAGGGCCGACCCCAGGTCGGTCGGGCGCTTGGGCAGGTCTCGGCGCAGGCCCACGTTGAACTCCTGCACGGTGACCATCAGGCCGAGCAGGTTCACGTCGACGGGTCCGATGTGCACGAGGTGGGTCTCGGCGTCGGTCTCGACGAGGGCTGCGCAGGTGAGCCGTCGGCTGCACATACCGACGTGTGTCCCGTCCGCGTCGCGCAGCTCACCGGTGAAGATGCCGGCGGCAGCCAGCTGACCGAACTGGTTGACCAGCCGCTCCAGCCGGTACGACCCGGTGAACGTGCCGCGGCCGCCGGACGGGGCGGGGAACGTCCCGACCAGCTCGGCGTTCGTGCCGGGCGGGCCGGTGCCTGGCGCGGGTGAGCTCGACGGACTTCGGAACGGCAGAACGGTCATGGGTCTGCTCCTTCGGGGGTATGGCTGGACCGTGTCACCTATGAGGACGCCTTCGGCCGGCTCGGATGACGTGCCGCGGGGCGTACTGTTCGCGCCGTGAGCGCCGCGCCGTCGGACCCGGGGACGGGGCACCCGGCTAACCTCGACGTCGCCGCGCTGATCCCGATGGTGAGGCGGATCATCGGTGCCCGCGTGTCGGACCCGACCGCGGCGGAGGATCTCGTCCAGGAAACCCTCACGCGCGTCCTCGGGGCGGTCGAGCGGGTCGAGCCGGGCATGCTGGAGCCCTACGCCATCGTCACGGCCCGCAACGTCGTCGCCACGCTGTGGAAGGACAAGGACCGTCACCAGCGCAACCAGCACCGGGTGGTGGACCTGCGGCCCCCGGCGGCGCCGGACGAGGAGTTGTTGGCCCGCGAGGAGCGGGCCGCCGTCAGCGCGGCGCTGTCCCGCCTGCCCGAGGACGAGCGGGCCACGCTGGTCGCCCACGAGGTGGGCGGCAGGGACACCCGCTCGCTCGCAAGTGAGCTCGGCTCCTCGCCCGGCGCGGTGGCCGCCCAGCTGCACCGCACCCGGGCTCGGCTACGGGTGGAGTACCTGCTGGCTCTGGAGCAGAGGGAGCCACCGACCGATCGCTGCCGCCCCGTACTGCTGGCCATCTCCGGTGGTGACCGGCGCCGGCAGCGCGAGGTCGGGGCAGCACGCCACCTGCTGGAGTGCCAGGTGTGCGCAGACCTGAGCCAGCCGCTGATGGAGCGGGCGCAGCAGAGGGACACCGAGGTCCGCGTCGCCATCCGGACCGACGCCGACATCGTCACGGCGCGGCAGCAGGTCCGCGAGCTGGCGGCCAAGGGCGGCTTCACGGGTACGGAGCTCACGCTGATCGCGACGGCCGTCTCGGAGGTCGCCCGCAACATCGTCCGCTTCGCCGGCAGCGGAGAGATCTGCCTCGAGCTCGTCGAGGAGGACCGGCCGGGTGTGCGGGCGACCGCGCGCGACACCGGTCCCGGCATCGTCGACGTGGACGAGGCCATGCAGGACGGGTTCAGCACCTACCACGGACTGGGGTTGGGGCTTCCGGGAGCGCGCAGGCTGATGGATGAGTTCGCAGTGGCGTCCGAACCCGGGCGCGGGACCACAGTGACCATGACCAAGTGGCGTCAGGAGAGGTGACCATGACCGAGGACGACCAGGCCGACGTCGCGAACGAGGTCGCGGCGGATTTCCCGACGTTGGACCACGAGGACGAGGACCAGCTCCTGCCCCAGCTGGTGGCGCACCTGCGGGAGCACCGGACCAAGCTCCGCGAGGAGTGGTCCAACCGCATCCAGGACTCCCACCTGCTGCAGGCGATGACCCCGCAGGAGATGGGGGCGGAGACGACCTCGGTCTACGACAACTACGT
>DATHAP010000105.1 GCA_035489715.1 Actinomycetes bacterium | reverse complement strand
TCGACCCCGACGGAGACCCCGATCGGCGCGGCGTAGCGCTCGATGTCGGCCCGGCCGCGCGACGCGAGGTCACCAAGGCGGTCCAGGGAGCCCACGCTGGGCACGATGCCGAAGTAGGCCTCGCTGTGGCCGTAGCGGACGAGGAGGAAGAGCAGGAGCGCGACCAGTCCGCCCAGGGGGACGGCGGTGCGCGACAGGGACAGCCGTCGGGCGCCCTCGCAGCCCGCGGTCACGACGACGATCGCGGCCAGCGTCGGCCAGAACCAGACGCCCTTGAGGAAGAGGCTGCCCAGCGCGATGGACGACGTCGCGGTGGCGAGCGCGGCGAAGACCGGCAGCCGCAGGGAGCCGGCCCTCACGAGCCCACCCCCGCGACCCGCGCGTCGGGGGACTCGGCCACCTTGCCCGCCGTGTTGGCCGGGTCGAGCGGGTCGGGCACGCGGTGCCGCGACGCGTCACGCCACAGCTCGGGCAGGCTGTCGCCGGCCCGGGCCGGCAGCACCCGCCAGCCCGCCGCCCGCAACAGGGTCGCCGACCCGCCGGCGGCGCCGGTTGCCGGGCCGCCGCGACGGCTGGGCGACCCCCACGACTGCGCGTCCAGCAGCACCGCCACCGCCGAGGTGCTGCCGTGGCGCAGTCGGGACAGCAGGCGCGCCTCCTCGGGCGCCAGGGAGCCGAGCACGGCCACCAGCAGGCCGTCGCCACCGCCGCGGCGCAGGCTGGCACCGGCGTCGCGCAGGGACGCGTTGGACGAGGTGTCGATCACCGCGAGCGAGTCGAGGATCGCGCCCTCGACATCGGCGCCGCGGCCGTCGATGGCGAGCTCTCCGCCGCCGACCTGGGCGCCGGTGTCGGTGACCAGCCGCACGAAGTAGCCGTGCTGCACCAGGTGGATCGCGACCGACGCCGCCGCGGAGACCGCCCACTCGAAGGACGAGCCGGGGCCTTCGCCGCCGTGTGCCGTGCCGCGGGTGTCGAGCAGCACCGTGCAGCGGGCCTGCCACGGCTGCTCCTCGCGGCGGACCATCAGCTGGCCGAGCCGCGCGGTGGAGCGCCAGTGCACCCGGCGCAGGTCGTCGCCCTGGCGGTACTCACGGGTGCCGGCGTCGTCCTCGCCGGCGCTGGCCAGCGACCGGGACCGGCTCTCGCCGCTGCCGGTCCACTCGCCGGTGAGCGGCACCAGGGGCAGCTCCTGCACCGGCGGCGTGACCACGAGGGTGTCGCGGCTGGAGAAGGAGCGGGTCAGCTCGCACATGCCGAACGGGTCGGTGAGCCGGATCGACAGCGGGCCGAGCTGGTAGCGGCCCCGGACGTCGCTGCGCACGGTGTAGGTCACCTCGCGGCGACCCCGGGGTTCCACCCGGTCGAGCACGAAGCGCGGGCGGGACCCGAGGACGTACGGCACCCGGTCCTCGACCAGCAGCAGGCCGGTCGGCAGCCGGGAGATGTTGTCCAGCCGCAGGGTGACCGCGCTCTCCTGGCCGGCCGCGGTGCGCGGCGACCACAGCCGCCGCCCCGAGGACAGCCGGTAGCGCGTGCGCGACACGACGAGTGCGCTCACCACCGGCAGCGCCAGCAGCAGCACCGCGATCCGCAGCAGGTCGTCGGCGGCCGATGCCGCGGCGGCGACCAGGACGGCGATCCCCGCGGCGACGAAGGAGCGGCCGCGGGTGGTGAGGCCTTGGAAGGCGTCCCGCACCGGGTCCTCCTCCTACTCGCTGTCCCGTCGGCGCGAGTCGTCGGGCACGGGCACCTGGCCGACGAGGTCGCTGACGATGTCCTCGGTGGTGCGCCGGCCGATCTGCGCCTCGGCGGTCGGCAGCAGCCGGTGCGCCAGCACCGCCACCGCCAGGCCCTGCACGTCGTCGGGCAGCACGTAGTCGCGGTCGTCGAGGGCGGCGACGGCGCGGGCCGCCCGCACCAGGTGCAGCGTGGCGCGCGGCGAGGCGCCGAGCCGCAGCTCGCTGGAGCGCCGGGTGGCGAGCACGAGGTCCACGGCGTAGCGCCGGACCTGGTCGGAGACGTGGATGCCGCGGACGATCTCGATCAGCCGGGCGATCTCGGTGGCGTCGGCGACCGGCGTGAGGTCGTCGAGCGGCGAGGTCTTGCCGTGCGTCTCGAGCATCCGCAGCTCGGCCTGCTCGTTGGGGTAGCCCATCGAGATCCGTGCCATGAAGCGGTCGCGCTGCGCCTCAGGCAGGGGATAGGTGCCCTCCATCTCGATCGGGTTCTGGGTCGCGAGGACCATGAACGGCACGGCGAGCTCGTAGGTGATGCCGTCGACGGTGACCTGCCGCTCCTCCATGCACTCCAGCAGCGCGGACTGGGTCTTGGGCGAGGCGCGGTTGATCTCGTCGCCGACCACGATGTTGGCGAAGATCGCGCCCGGCTTGAACTCGAACTCGCGCTGCTCCTGGTTGTAGATCGAGACGCCGGTGATGTCGCTCGGCAGCAGGTCGGGGGTGAACTGGACGCGGCGCACCGACGAGTCGACCGAGCGCGCGAGCGCCTTGGCCAGCATGGTCTTGCCGACGCCCGGGACGTCCTCGATCAGGAGGTGGCCCTCGGCCAGCATCACGGTGATCGCGAGGCGCACCGTGTCGCGCTTGCCCTCGATGACGCCCTCGATGGCGCGCCGCATCTGGGTCGTGGTGTCGGATAGCGAGGCGAGCTGCGACCTGTCGGCTCTCGCGGGCGCTGCGGTTCCCCCCGAGCGCTCGGTGGTCTCACCTAAGGTCAACGGTCCTCCTCGTGCCGGTGCGCCGGAGCGCGAGTCTGTCATCGCTGCCCGTCTCCCGGGACTCGACCGGATAACGATTCGTGCACGTCAGGCCCGTCGATCGCCGGCTCGTCGCGGTGCGCCCTGGTGGTGAGCACCAGTGCCGCCACCGCGGCGGCCAGGCCCCCCAGGACCAGTCCCACCGAGGGTACGACCGTTTGCGCCGCCGTGGCGGCGACCAGCGCAGATGCCCCCACGGCGGCTGCTGCCACGCCGAGCCGCGAGGCCGCCGGCCCCCGCAGGACGACCAGCGGGGTGGTCGCCCCCAGGCGCCGGCCGAGGGGGGTCTCGGTGCGCTCGAGGGCCGCCAGCGTCGCGAGCAGCAGCACGCCCGCGGCGACGACCTGCACCGGCCGCAGGTCCGACGCGTCGAGGGCCGCCGCCAGCAGGACGGACGAGGTGGTCAGGGCCACCGCCAGGGTGCCCAGCGCGCGCAGCCGGGTCACCGCGGCCCCGACCGCCAGCGCGACCGCGGCACCGCCCGCCGTGAGCACCGGCCGGCGCAGGTCCGGCACGGCGGCCACCGCGACCCCGGCCGAGACCGTCGCGACGACGGTCAGCCGGTCGATGACGTCGCGGACCACGGCCCGTGAGGGCAGCGGGCTCATGTCCGCACCCGCGGCTCGCCGGCCCGCATGGCGTGCTTCAGGGCGCCGGTCAGGTCGCCCTCGCCGTCCCACTCGAGCACCGGCACACCGAGCCCGGCCAGCTCGCCGACCAGGGCCTCGCGGTGCATCCGCCAGGTGCGCAGCGCGAGCTCGTCGCGGGCGCGCTCGCGGCGCCGCCGGCGCACGGTCGGCTCGTTGGTCAGCACGTCGACGACCAGCGGCGCGAAGCCACGGTCCAGCAGCAGCCGTACGGCGGCGAGCGGCCGGTCGTCGAGCAGCGGCGTGACCACGCAGACGAAGGCCCGGCCCGGCAGCATGCTGCGCGGCAGGTCGGCCAGGCCGAAGCCGACGTCGCCCGCGTCGCGCTCGGTGGCGTCCGGCCGCATCGACATCAGCGCGTCGCTGACCCGGTAGAGCTGGCGCGGGCCGGTCGCCGGGGTGAGCCACCTCAGTGGGCCGCCGAAGGTCACCAGCCCGACCCGGTCGTGCGCGCGCAGGTAGCTCTGGGCCAGCCCGGTGGCCGCCCGCACCGTGAGGTCGAGGGTGGACGACCCGGGAGGCCCGGCGTCGGTCGAGGTGTCCAGCACGAGCACCAGGTCGAAGGCGCGCTCGGCGGCGTACTGCCGGACGAAGAGGTCGCCGTGCCGGGCCGAGGTTCGCCAGTCGACGTCGCGTCGGCGGTCACCCGGCTGGTAGGGCCGCACACCGGCGAACTCCACCCCGGAGCCCACTGCCCGGCTGGCGTGCTCGCCCAGCGGCGCCGCCAGCTCGCGCGGCGCGACCGCCCGGGCGAGGGCGGCCGCGGCCGGGAACACCACGACGTCGCCGACCTCGAGGACCAGCGGAGCGACGTACAGCCCGCCGCCGGCGACCACCCGCACCCGCAGGGGGCCGACCCGGTGCCGGCCCCACCGGGTGGGCACCACGGTCCACCCCGAGGCCCGCCCGCCGTCGGGCTCGAGCGGGACCGCCGTGGTGCGGCCGGGCAGGTCGACCTCTGCCTCGACCCGGTCGACGGCGCGGTCGGGCAGCTCGACGTGCACGGTCAGCCGCAGCTGGTCGCCCTCGACGCAGCGCACCGGGTCGAGGGCGACGCTGACGGTGAGCGCGGTCGGGAGGGCCCGCCGTGGCCGCGCCGCGAGCAGCACCAGCGGCACCGCGGCCAGGGCCAGCAGCTCGCCGTGTGCCGTGACGACCGCACCGAGGACGGTCAGCGCCGCGACGAGGGCGAGCCGGCGCAGCCTTGCCGTCGCGGTGAACCGCAGGGCGAGCGTCGTGCTGGTCACCGGGGAGCCGGCACCGACGCGAGGACCTCGGTGACGACGTCGGCTCCGGTCACCCGGCGCACCCACAGCTCGGGCCGCAGGCTCAGCCGGTGGGAGAGCGCGCCGACGGCGACCGCCTTGACGTCCTCGGGCGTCACGAAGTCGCGGCCGTCGAGCACCGCCTGCCCGCGGGCCAGGGCGACCAGCGCGAGCCCGCCGCGCGGGCTGGCCCCGACGGTCACCTGGGGGTGCGCCCGGGTGGCGTCGACCAGCGCGACGACGTAGGCCAGGATCGGCGTCTCCACCGTCACCAGATCCAGGCTCGCCCGCATCGCCAGGACCGTCCGGTCGTCGACCACCGGCCGCAGGGTCGGCGGGGTCCAGGCCTCCTCGACCCTTCGGCGCAGCAGCTCCTGCTCGTCCGCGACGTCGAGATAGCCCAGCGACACCCGCAGCAGGAAGCGGTCGAGCTGAGCCTCCGGAAGGGCGTACGTCCCCTCGTACTCGATCGGGTTGTCCGTCGCGAGCACCACGAAGGGCCGGGGCAGCGGCCGGGTCTCGCCGTCGCTGGACACCTGCTCCTCGGCCATCGCCTCGAGCAGCGCCGCCTGGGTCTTGGGTGGCGTCCGGTTGATCTCGTCGGCCAGCAGCAGCTGGGTGAACACCGGACCGGGCCGGAACTCGAAGCCGCGCGTCGACGGGTCGTAGACCGAGAGCCCGGTCAGGTCGGCCGGCAGCAGGTCCGGGGTGAACTGCACCCGGGAGAAGGTCAGGCCGAGCGCCTCCGAGAAGGCCCGCGCCATCATCGTCTTGCCGAGCCCGGGCACGTCCTCCAGCAGCACGTGGCCGCGGCCGAGGATGCCGAGCAGGACCAGCTCGAGCGCCCGGCGGCGGCCGACGACGACGCGCTCCAGCTCGTCGAGGACCCGGCCGGCCAGCTCGGCGGTGCGGACCGTGCTCAGCGGCTCGACCTGCCCCGTGGTGGGGTCCGTCTGCTGGCCGGTCGGCTGAGAGGTCACAGGTGCTCCAGGCGGTCGACGATGCGCGTCAGGGTCTCGGGTCCGATGCCGGGCGGCTGGCTGTCGCGGGACGCCTCGCGGGCCGGGTCGACCCAGGTCCAGACGTCCTCGCCGAGCACCGCCCGGGCCCCGGCCGGGTCGGACCAGAGGTCCACCCGGTGCCGGTCGGCCAGCCGGGCGGCCGCCAGCCGGGTCAGCAGCGGGCGGGTCACAACGTCGTAGTGCCGCGGCGACACATCGGCCCACGACAGCTGCTCGGCGACCTGGCGGTAGGCCCGGTAGGGCTCGTTGTCCACCGCCGGGCCGGGCCGCGGCCGGTGCCGCGAGGGTGCGGCACCGGGCAGCCGCAGGGCGAGCACGAGGACGGCGACGCCGGCCAGGACCGAGACCGTCACCAGCAGACCGGCCGCGCCGGCCGCCGCGGTGCCGGCGACGACGACCAGGGCGCCGAGGGTGACCAGCAGCCGGGCCCGGGTGCCCAGCCCCTCGTCCTCGCTCTCGTCGTCCTCGTCGAGGTCGCGGACCCCCCACGGGTCGTGCCACGGCTCGGCGCGGTCGGCGCGGTCGGCGCGGTCGGCGCGGTCGGCGCGGTGGGCGTGGTCGGCGCGGTCGAGGTCGTCCCCGTCGGGCGCCTCCGGGTGTCCGGTGTCAGGCACGCCGCACCCCGGCCAGCTCGGCGCGCACGGCGTGCAGGGCGTCCTCGGCAGCCCGGCGGTGCCCCTCGCCCATCTGGTGCCGGCTGAACCGGGCCTCCCGGAACAGCTCGGTCAGCGACGTGGCCGGCCCCTCGGACACCAGCCCGGAGCCGACCGCCCGGGTGAGCAGCTCGGTGGGGGTGTCGGAGGCCCGGGCGGAGCTGCCCCGCCGGGCCAGGCCGGCCGACAGCGTCGCTGCCATCGCGGCGTAGGCGGCGACGATCGCCGCCCGCGGGTCGGTGTGGCCGCCGAGCTGCTCCTGCGCCGCGACGACCGCCGTCTCGAGGCGGGCCGCCTCGCCGTCGGTGTCGTCCGGACCGGCCGCGAGGGCTGCCCGGTCCCGTCGTGCCGAGGTCCACCGGTTGGCCGCCAGGACTGCGAGCAGGACTCCGGCCGCCAGGACGAGCGAGGTCCAGGACGGGCCGAGCCCGGTGCCGCCGTCGTCCCCGCCGCCGGCGCCGGGCCGGTCCGCCGCCACCTCCGGCTGGCGCACGGTGGGGACGATCGCCGAGAGCAGCAGCCAGGCGACCAGCAGCGACCCGAGCACGAGGGCCAGCGCGGCCAGCCGGAGCCAGAACGGGATGCTCTCGCCGTCAGGCCCGTCGTCGTCCTCGCCGGGGCGGGTATGCCGCTTGGGCCGGCGCAGCCGGCGCACCAGCGGCCGGGCCAGCTGCCACAGCACGACGAGCAGCAGCACCGAGACCGCCGCGCGCAGCCAGGACACCTCGACCGGGTCGTCCAGCTCGGACCAGTCCAGCCCGCGCCGGGCCTGCAGGGCGAGCGCGGCGACCGCGAGCAGCGCCACGACGGCCACCGTCCGGGTGGTGGCGCTGCCCCGCGCGCCCGACGGGGCACGGCGGTCCGGCGCGCCCGACGGGTGGTCGGGGCGCTGGGGACCTCCCCGTCGCGCCACGGGCCACATCCAACAACGGCCGCCCGCGGGGTGGCACCGCCCGGCGGTCACGGTTCGGCACCGATCCGCCGGCCCTCCGGGCCTCCGTGGTCCTGGAGCAGTGGTGGCCGCCTGGTGCTCAAGTCCGGGGCGGACACGGCCGAGAACTGGTTGACGGTGGAGGTAAGTGGAGTACAGTGGCGTGCAGTGGGGGAGCACGACGCTCGATGCGGTGGGGAGGTAGGTCGATGTGGAGTACGACGGTGGACAGCCGGCCGCGCCGGCCGCGCCGGCCGCCCCAGGCGCGGCAGCTGACCCAGCGTTCGTCCCGGCATTCCTTGGCACCCACCAGCCACGGATGGACGACAAGGGACGGCTCTTCCTGCCGGCCAAGTTCCGCCAGCCCCTCGCGGGCGGCCTGGTGATCACCCGCGGCCAGGAGCGCTGCCTCTACGTCTTCCCGCAGGCCGAGTTCGCCCGGCTCTACACCCTCATGCGCCAGGCGCCGGTCACCAGCAAGGCGGCTCGGGACTACCAGCGGCTCTTTCTCTCCGGCGCCTCCGACGAGACCCCGGACAAGCAGGGCCGGGTGACCGTCCCGCCGCCGCTGCGCGAGTACGCCGGGCTGCACAAGCAGTGCGTCGTCATCGGCGCCGGCGCCCGGGTCGAGGTCTGGGACGCGCAGGCCTGGGAGGCCTACCTGGCCGACCAGGAGGGTGCGTTCGCCGAGCTGTCCGAGGAGGTGCTGCCCGGGCTGATCTGACCACCCCTCGACCGGTCCCACTCCTTCCAGCCGGCACCCCGCCGTACGGCGAGGTCTCCACCCGCTCCCGCTCCTGCCCCGCGGCCCTGACGCCCCTTCCCCGGCGCCAGGCCCGCGTCTCCCCCGGGCGAGCAGGACGGTTGGAGACCTGGCCGCATGGCAACCGTGAGCCCGCACCAGCAGACGTTCCATGAAGGGTCGAGATGGACCGAGCACTGCCCGGCGACGACGGGTTCGCCGTCGGGTCGGCGGCACCGGCTGCCGACCCGCTCGCCGACGAGATGCGGCACTCCGCGCTGCTGCTCGGCTGGGCTCTCGGGTCGATGGGCATGCTCGCGGTGACCTTGCTGCTGCTGACCGCACGGTTCGGCGGCTGACCGTGACCTCCGACCACGCCGGCGCCCGACACGTGCCGGTGCTGCTGGCGCGCACCCTCGAGCTGCTCGCGCCGGCCGTCGGCGAACCCGGTGCCGTCGTCGTCGACGCCACCCTCGGCATGGGCGGGCACAGCGAGGCCCTGCTGCAGCAGTTCGCCGGGCTGCGCCTGGTCGGCCTGGACCGTGACCCGCAGGCGCTCGAGCTCGCTGGTGAGCGCCTCGCGCCGTACGCCGACCGGACCACCCTCGTGCACGCCGTCTACGACGAGCTCGCCGACGTGCTGGGGCGGGTCGGCGCCAAGCGGGTGCAGGGCGTCCTCTTCGACCTCGGGGTGTCCTCGCTGCAGCTGGACGAGCCGGGCCGCGGATTCGCCTACGCGCAGGACGCGCCGCTGGACATGCGGATGGACCAGAGCCGCGGCATCACCGCCGCCGAGGTCGTCAACACGTACCCACCGGCACAGCTGGCGCGCGTGCTGCGCGACTACGGGGAGGAGCGCTTCGCCCGCCGGGTCGCGGACGCGATCGTCCGGGAGCGCGACCGCGAGCCGTTCAGCGGTACGGCGCGGCTGGCCGAGCTGGTCCGCAGCTCGATCCCGGCCGCGACCCGGCGCACCGGCGGGCACCCGGCGAAGCGCACCTTCCAGGCCCTGCGGATCGAGGTGAACGGCGAGCTGCACGCCCTGGAGCGGGCACTGCCGGCGGCAGTCGACGCGCTGGCCGTGGGCGGGCGCATCGTCGTCCTCTCGTACCACTCGCTCGAGGACCGGCTGGTCAAGCGGACCCTCGTCGCCGGTGCCACGAGCACCGCACCGCCCGGACTGCCGGTCGTGCTGCCCGAGCACGAGCCGGTGCTGCGGCTGCTGACCCGGGGCTCCGAGGACCCCACCGAGGACGAGGTCGCGGTCAACCCGCGCGCGGCCTCCGCCCGCCTGCGCGCCGCCGAGCGGCTGCGGGACGCGGCATGAGGTCCGCCGCCCCCACCGCCGCCGAGGCGCGACCCGACTCACGGCTGGCTGGGGCACGGACCCCCACCGAGGTCCGGCCGCGCGGCCTGCGGCTGGTGCAGCCGGTCCGCCGCCCGGCCCCCAAGGCTCCCTTCGTCGTGCTGCTCGGCGCGCTGCTCACGACCGGCCTTGCCGGCCTGCTCTACCTGCACACCGCCCTCGCGGAGGACTCCTTCGGCCTGCACGACCTGGCCACCCGCTCCGCGGTGCTGGCCGGCCAGGAGCAGGCGCTCGAGCAGGAGGTCGCCGAGGCGGCCAGCCCGTCCGACCTGGCCGAGCGCGCCGAAGCCCTGGGCATGGTCCGCAGCGAGAACCCGGCGTTCATCCGGCTCTCCGACGGCGCCGTCCTCGGCAAGCCCAAGCCGGGAGTCGCGCCGCCGCCGCCTCCGGCGCCGACCCCGAGCGCCTCGCCCTCGACGTCGGCCTCCACCGGCAGCGGTGCCGCCGAGCAGGGCGACGGGTCCGGTGAACCCGAGGCGGCCGGCGACTCCGAGGCGGCCGGCGACTCCGAGGCCGCCGGTGACGAGGTCTCGCCGGCAGCGGAGGACGGCCGGTGACCGCCGGCACCCGGACCCGACCGCCGCACCCGGCCCGGCCGCGCACCCCGCACGGCAGCCAGCCGCGGCCGCGCCCGGTCCGGCCGGCACCGGGCGCGCGCACCGGTGGCCGCCCGGCCGGCCGGCGTCCCGCCGGCCACCGTCCGCCGCCGAGGCAGCCGCGCGTCCTGCGGCTCGGTGACGGCCAACGGCGGCTGCGGGCCGCCGTCGTGCTGCTTCTGTTCGTCCTGTCGCTCTTCGCCGCGCGGCTCGTCCAGCTGCAGGGGCTGGACGCCACGACCTACGCCGCCGAGGCCGAGCAGGGCCGGCTGCGCACCGTGTCGCTGCCCGCGGTCCGCGGCACCATCACCGACCGCAACGGCGTGGCGCTCGCGACGACGGTCGACGCGGTCAACATCACCGCCGACCAGGACATCATCGCCAGGTACTCCGACCCGGCCGCCACGGCGCGGGTGCTCGCGCCGGTGCTCGACATGGACGCGTCCGTGCTGCAGGAGCGGCTGACCGGTGAGGCGAAGTTCGTCTACGTCGCCAAGAAGGTCGCGCCGAAGACCTGGCGCGAGGTCCGCGAGCTCGACCACCCCGACGAGAAGATCGAGGGGCTGCCGGGCATCTTCGGCGAGAAGACCAGCCGTCGGGTCTACCCGGCCGGCAAGGTCGCAGCCAACGTCGTCGGATACGTCGGGGCGGACAACAAGGGCCTCGGCGGGCTGGAGTACGCGATGGACGACGTGCTCGCCGGCCGTGACGGCACCGCGACGTACGAGCTGAGCGCCGGCGGCCGACGCATCCCCAGCGGTGTCGACACCGAGCGCGACGCGGTGCCCGGCCGCGACGTACGGCTGACGATCGACCGCGACATCCAGTTCGTCGCGCAGAAGGCGATCGCCAAGGCGGTGGCCGACACCAGGTCCGAGAGCGGCACGGTGATCGTGCTCGACCCGCGCAACGGCGACCTGCTGGCGATGGCCACCGCGCCGACCTTCGACGCCAACCACCCCGGTGAGGCGCCGGCCGCCGACCGCGGCAACCGGCCCCTGACCGAGCCCTACGAGCCGGGCAGCACCGGCAAGGTGCTCACCGCGTCGGCCCTCCTCGAGGAGGGCGTCATCACGCCGAAGACGCCCATCGTGGTGCCCAACCGGCTGACCCGCGCGGACAAGACGTTCAAGGACTTCGAGGACCACCCGGTCCAGCACCTGACCTATGCCGGCACCATCGCCAAGTCCAGCAACATCGGCACCATCCGCTCGGCCGAGCGGCTGGGCAACCTCAAGCGGATGTACCCCTACCTGAAGAAGTTCGGCATCGGCCAGCCCACCGGCCTCGGCCTGCCGGGCGAGGCGTCGGGCTACATGCTCAAGCCCCGCGACTGGTCGGCGACCACCGGCTACACGACGACGTTCGGCCAGGGCTACTCCGTCAACACGGTGCAGATGGCGTCGGCGATCGGCACCGTCGCCAACGAGGGCGTGCGGGTGTCGCCGCGACTCGTCGCCTCGACCACCGACCCGACCGGGCAGGTGCACCGGACGGCTGAAGGCACCAGGACCCGGGTGGTCAGCGCCAAGACCGCGGAGACCGTGCGGCTGATGATGGAGACGGTCACCAACGACGGCGGCACCGCGCCGCTCGCCCACATCCCGGGCTACCGGGTCGGCGGCAAGACCGGCACCGCGCAGCGCTTCAACACAGCCTGCGGCTGCTACAGCGGCTACACGATGTCCTTCATCGGGCTGGCCCCGGTCGACGACCCGCAGCTCGTCGTCGCGGTCACCCTGCAGGCTCCCCGGTCGGCGCTCGGCGGCGGTGTCAACGCCGGCCCGGTGTTCAAGCAGGTCGCGTCGTTCGCGCTGGAGACGCTGCGCATCCCGCCGACCGGTACGAAGCGCCCGCACATCAAGCTGACCACCAACGGCTCGGACTGACCCGCCCCGCGTGATCGTTTGCGACCTCCGTGGCGCGACACACCGAGCACACCGGCGTGTCGACCGCCGCGACGCCGCAAACGATCTCCAGCCGCTGGCCACCTGCGCAGGGCCAGGACGGGCCGAGCACGGCTGACCGGTAGCCTCGCAGCCGTGCTCAGCCCGTCCGGACCGTCCGCCCTCCGGCCGTCCGGGCTCCCTCCACGCAGCGCCGCGGAGCTCACCGAGCACCTCGGGGACCGGCTGGCCGCGTTCGAGGCCGGCACCGTGCCCGAGGCGACCGTGACCGGCGTCACCCTGGACTCCCGCGCGATCCGTCCGGGCGACCTCTACGCCGCGCTGCCCGGCTCCAGGGCGCACGGCGCCCAGTTCGCGGGCGCCGCAGCGGCGGCGGGCGCCGTCGCCTGCCTCACCGACGTCGACGGCCGGGCGGCAGCCGGGGCGGCCGGCCTGGCGACGTACGTCGTCGACGACCCCCGCCACGTCCTCGGCGAGCTGGCCGCCTGGGTCTACGGCGGCCCGGCCGAGCAGCTGACGACGATCGGCGTCACCGGCACCAACGGCAAGACCACCACCGCCTACCTGCTCGAGTCGGGCCTGCGGGCCGCGAGCTCAGGGAGCACCGGCCTGGTCGGCACGATCGAGACCCGGGTCGGCGACGAGGTCGTCGACAGCGTGCGCACCACGCCCGAGGCGCCGGACCTGCAGGCGCTGCTCGCGGTGATGGTGCAGCGCGGGGTCGGGGCGGTGGCGATGGAGGTGTCGAGCCACGCGCTGGTGCTCGGCCGGGTCGACGGCACGGTCTTCGACGTCGCTGTCTTCACCAACCTCAGCGAGGACCACCTCGACTTCCACGCCGACCTCGACGACTACTTCGCCGCGAAGGCGTCGCTCTTCACGCCCGAGCGGTCGCGGGTGGGGGTGGTCGACGTCGACGACGAGTACGGCGCGCGGCTCGCCGCGTCGGCCGGAGTCCCGGTGGTGACCTTCTCGTCCGCCGGACGTGCGGCCGACTGGCGGGTGACCGACCCGGTCGTCGGGCCGCAGGGCTCGACCTGGACGCTGCTCGGCCCGGCCGGCGAGGAGGCCGCCTGTTCGACCGCCCTGGCCGGCGACTTCAACCTGGCCAACGCGGCGATCGCGGTGGTCGCGCTGGTGACGGCAGGCGTCGACCTGGCGGCGGCCGCGGCCGGCGTGGCCGCGTGCCCCGGCGTCCCCGGCAGGATGGAGCGGGTCAGCGGCGACGCCGACCCGGTGCTCGGGCTCGTCGACTACGCCCACAGCCCCGACTCCCTGCAGCGGCTGCTCGCCACCTGCCGCAAGCTGGCCGGCGCGCACCGGGTGCTCGTCGTCGTCGGGGCCGGGGGTGACCGTGACCCGCACAAGCGGCCGGCCATGGGCGAGATCGCCGCGCGGGACGCCGACGTCGCGGTTTTCACCAGCGACAACCCGCGCTCGGAGGACCCGCTCGCGATCATCGCCGCCCTGCGCACCGGCTCCGACCGGGTGCCCGGCGCGCACGTCGAAGTCGCCGCCGACCGGCGGGCCGCCATCGAGCAGGCCGTCGGCGCCGCCCGGCCGGGAGACGTGGTCGTGGTCGCCGGCAAGGGGCACGAGCGCGGCCAGGAGGTCGCCGGCGTCGTGCACCCCTTCGACGACCGTGAGGTCCTGCGCGGGGCACTGGGGCTGGTGCGACGGTGATCCCGCTGCGGCTGGCCGACCTGGCCGGTCTCGTGGGCGGGGTCGTGGACGCGGGCCACGACGACGTCCTGGTGACCGGCGGCGCCTCCGTCGACTCGCGCGCGGTCCCGACGGCCGGCCTCTTCGTGGCCGTCGTCGGCGATCGGGTCGACGGGCACGACTACGCACGGGCGGCAGCCCACCAGGGGGCCGCGGCCGCCCTCGTCACCCGCCCGGTCGACGTGCCCCACGTGCTGGTGCCCGACGTCGTCGTCGCCCTGTCCCGGCTGGCCCGCTGGCTGGTCGACCAGCTCACCCCGAGCGGCATGCTGGTCGCCGGGGTGACCGGGTCGTCGGGCAAGACGTCGACCAAGGACCTTCTCGCCCAGCTGCTCGCCGCCGCCGGCCCCACCGTTGCCACCCGTGGCAACCTCAACAACGAGATCGGGCTGCCCCTCACCGTGCTCGAGGCCGACGCGACGACCCGCCACCTGGTCCTGGAGATGGGTGCTCGCGGGCCCGGCCACATCGCCGACCTGTGCCGCACCGCCCCGCCGCGGATCGGCGTGGAGCTCAACGTCGGGGCGGCGCACGCCAGCGAGTTCGGCAGCAAGGAGGCGACCGCCGCCGCCAAGGCCGAGCTCGTCGAGGCGCTGCCGCCGGCCGCGTCCGGCGGGGTCGCGGTGCTGAACGCCGACGACCCGCTCGTCGCCGCGATGGCGACGCGCACGTCCGCGCGGGTCGTCACGGTCGGGCTCGACCCGACGGCCCAGGTCCGCGCTGAGCAGGTCCGGCTCGACGGCCGGGGCCGGCCGACGTACGTCCTCATCGCACCCGGCCACGACCCGGTCCAGGTGACGCTGCCCCTGCACGGCGCGCACCACGTGGGCAACGCGCTGGCCGCGGCCGCCGTCGCGCTGGAGGCGGGTCTTCCGGCGGCCGAGGTGGCCGGCGTCCTGGCCGCTGCCCGGCCGGCCAGCCGCTGGCGGATGGAGGTCACCGACCGCGACGACGGGGTCACCGTCGTCAACGACAGCTACAACGCCAACCCAGAGTCGGTGCGGGCCGCGATCGAGGCGCTGGCCGCGATGTCGGCCGGCCGGCGGTCCTGGGCGGTGCTCGGCGAGATGCTCGAGCTCGGCGCGGCGTCCGCGGCCCAGCACGAAGAGGTGGGCAGACTGGCCCGAGGCTCGGGGGTCGCGCGCGTGGTCGCCGTGGGGGACGGCGCCCAGGGGGTCCACACGGGAGCGCTGGCCGCCGGTGCCGCCGACGGAGAGGAGTCGCTGCTCGTGTCGGACGTCGACGCGGCGGTCGCGCTGCTCGAGGCGCAGCTGCGCCCGGGTGACGTCGTGCTGGTCAAGGCCAGCCGGGGCGCCGGGCTCGACCGGGTGGCTGCCGCGCTGCTCGCCGACGGCGGTGATGCCTCGTGAGGCAGGTGCTGCTGGCCGCGTCGCTCGGCCTGCTCGTCACGCTCTTCGGCACGCCGGTCGCGATCCGCGGGCTGGTGCGGCAGGGCTACGGCCAGCTGATCCGCGACGACGGCCCGACCTCGCACCACACCAAGCGCGGCACCCCCACCATGGGCGGGGCGGTGATCATCCTCGGCACCCTGATCGGCTACTTCGGCTCGCACGCCCTGACGTGGAGCCAGGCGACGGTGTCAGGGCTGCTCGTCCTGTTCCTGATGACCGGGCTCGGGCTGGTCGGCTTCCTCGACGACTACATCAAGGTGGCCAAGCAGCGCAGCCTCGGGCTGAAGGCGTGGGCCAAGCTCGGCGGCCAGATGGTCGTGGCAGTCGTCTTCGCGATCCTGGCCATGAACTACCCCGACTTCCCGACCGACTTCACGCCCGCGTCTACAGAGGTTTCGTTCATCCGGGACACCGGCCTGGTGCTGGGCCCCGTGCTTTTCGTGGTGTGGGCCTACATCATGATCGCCGGCACGTCGAACGGCGTGAACCTCGCCGACGGCCTGGACGGCCTCGCGACCGGCGCTTCGGTGATGGTCTTCGGGTCGTACGTCCTCATGGGCATCTGGCAGTTCAACCAGAACTGCGCGATCACGCAGACCGCCAAGTGCTACGAGGTGCGCGACCCGCTGGACCTCGCGGTGGTCGCCGCGGCGATCATGGGCGCCTGCTTCGGCTTTCTGTGGTGGAACGCGTCACCCGCCAAGATCTTCATGGGCGACACGGGGTCCCTCGCCCTCGGCGGCGCGCTCGCCGGTCTCGCCATCACCACCCGCACCGAGCTGCTGCTCGTGCTCGTCGGTGGCCTGTTCGTCCTCATCGCGCTGTCGGTCATCCTGCAGGTCGGCTTCTTCAAGCTGACCGGCAGGCGGGTCTTCCGGATGGCTCCGCTGCAGCACCACTTCGAGCTCGTCGGGTGGGGCGAGGTCACCATCGTCATCCGGTTCTGGATCATCGCCGGGCTGCTGGTCGCGCTCGGGCTCGGCGTGTTCTACGCCGAGTGGGTCGCCAGCGTCGGATGACCGGCCACCCCGTCCCGCCGCTGCCCGCCGAGCTGACCGAGGGACCCGTGTGCGTGGCGGGTCTGGGTGTCGCCGGGCGGTCGGCCGCGCGCTTCCTGGCCCTGTGCGGCGTGCCGGTCGTCGCGGTCGACGCGCGGGACCGCGCCGACGAGCGCGAGGTGGCGGCCGACCTGCGCGCACTGGGCGCCGACGTGCGTCTCGGCGCGGAGGCGGCCGGCGCGCTGCCGCAACGCACGACCCTCGTCGTCACGTCACCCGGTTGGCGGCCGGACCAGCCCCTGCTCGTCGCCGCCGCCCACGCGGGCGTGCCGGTCTGGGGCGATGTCGAGCTGGCCTGGCGGGTTCGCCGCACCGACGCGCCATGGCTCGGGGTGACCGGGACCAACGGCAAGACGACCACGGTGCAGATGCTCGAGTCGATCCTGCGCACCGGCGGCCTGCGGGCGGTCGCGTGCGGCAACGTCGGCCTGCCGGTCCTCGACGCGGTCCTCGCCGACGACCCCTACGACGTGCTGGCCGTCGAGGTGTCGAGCTTCCAGCTGCACTGGACGCGGACGGTCGAGTTCCGCGCCGCGGCGATCCTCAACATCGCGCCGGACCACATCGACTGGCACGGCTCGCTCGAGGCCTACGCCGAGGACAAGGCCCGGGTCTGGCGTGGCGCGTCTTACGCCGTCTACAACGCCGACGACCCGGTGGTCAGCGAGCTGGCCCGGCAGCACGACGACACCCAGGACTTCACGATCGGCCCGATCGGGCACCACTGCCTCGGCGTGCAGGACGGGCTGCTGCTCGACCGCTGCTACGGCCTCGGGCCCGACGAGATGCAGCACGCGTACGAAGGGGCAGACGGCGCAGACGGTGCCGTGCTCGCCGGCCTCGAGGACGTACGTCCGCCGGCTCCGCACAACGTCGCCAACGCGCTGGCAGCGGCCGGGCTCGCACGGGCGCTCGGCCTCGACGGCGTGCACCGCGTGCCGATCCCGGCGATCGCCGAGGGGCTGCGCCGCTGCTCGCCGGGGGCGCACCGCATCGCGCACGTGGCGACCGTCGACGGCGTCGACTACGTCGACGACTCCAAGGCGACCAACCCACACGCGGCGACGGCGTCCATGCGGGCGTTCGCCGACGTGGTCTGGGTCGCCGGCGGCCTGGCCAAGGGGGCCACCTTCGACGAGGTGGTCGCCGGCGCCGCGGGGCGCCTCCGCGGCGTCGTGCTGATGGGCCAGGACCGCGCGCTGGTCGCCGAGGCGCTCGAGCGACACGCGCCCGAGGTCCCCGTCGTCGAGGTGTCGCGCACCGACACTGGTGCGATGGACGACGTGGTGCGCGCGGCGGCCGGGCTCGCCGAGCCCGGCCACACCGTGCTGCTCGCGCCGGCTTGCGCGTCGATGGACATGTTCCGCGACTACGCCGCTCGCGGTGACGCGTTCGCGGCGGCGGTCCGGCGGCTGGCCTCGTGACCACCGTCCCGTCCACGGCGACGCGGCGCGCCGCCGCGCCGGGCCGGGCCGACGACGCGAGTCCGGACGACACCGACCACGCCTACCGCGCGCTGCTCGACCGGGCCGCCACGCCGTACTACCTGCTGCTGGGCGCGAGCGTGCTGCTGCTGGTGCTCGGCGTCGTCATGGTCTTCTCGGCGTCGAGCGTCACGGCGTTCGCCTTCCTCGGCTCGTCGCTGGCGATCGTGAGCAAGCAGGCGATGTGGGTGGTCATCGGGCTGCCCCTGATGTTCCTCGCGTCGCGGCTGCCGGTGCGCGCGTGGCGGCTGGCCGGCTACGTCGGCATGGCCACCTCGCTGGCCCTGCTCGTCCTGGTCGCCGTCGCCGGCACCGAGGTCAATGGCAACCGCAACTGGCTCGACTTCGGCGGCCCGTTCCGGATCCAGCCCTCCGAGCTGGCGAAGCTGTCGCTGATCCTGTGGGGCGCCGACCTGCTCGCGCGCAAGGAGCGTCTGCTCCACCAGTGGAAGCACCTGCTGGTGCCCCTGGTGCCGGTCGGCGGCGGCGTGCTCGGGCTGGTCCTGCTCGGCGGCGACCTGGGCACCGCGGTGATCCTGGCGGCGATCCTCGGCGCGCTGCTGTGGACCGCTGGTGCCCCGGCCCGGCTGTTCGCCTTCGCGGTCGCGCCGGCCGGGCTGCTGGTGGTGTGGATGGTCAACGCGCACTCCTACCGGATGCAGCGCATCACCGACTGGCTGCACCCCGACCAGGCCGATCCGCTCGGGGCCGGCCTGCAGGCCCTGCACGGCAAGTTCGCCCTCGCCTCCGGGGGCTGGTGGGGCGTCGGCCTCGGCGGGTCGAAGGAGAAGTGGGGCGCGCTGCCCGAGGCGCACACCGACTTCATCTTCGCGATCATCGGCGAGGAGCTCGGCCTGGTCGGCACGCTGGCCGTGCTGACCCTGATCGGGGCGCTCGGCTACGCCGGCCTCCGGGTCGCGATCGCGGCGACCGACCCCTTCGTCCGGCTGGCCGCCGCCGGCGTCACGGCCTGGCTGCTGGTGCAGGCGCTGGTCAACATCGGTGCGGTCCTCGGTCTGCTGCCCATCATGGGCGTGCCGCTTCCGCTGGTGTCCTACGGCGGCTCCGCTCTGGTGCCGACGATGCTCGGCATCGGCATGCTGCTGTCCTTCGCCCGGCGGGACCGCAAGGAGGCGGCCCGGGCCGACGGCGGCGGCACCCCGCGCACCGCCCGAGTGCCCCGGACCCGCCGAGAGGCGGCGCGGTAGCCGTGCACGTCGTCGTCGCCGGGGGCGGGTCCGCCGGCCACATCGAGCCTGCCCTGGCCTTCGCCGACGCGCTGCGCCGGCGCGACCCGTCGGCGCAGGTCACTGCGCTGGGCACCGAGCGCGGCCTGGACACCCGGCTGATCCCGGCCCGCGGCTACCCGCTGCGGCTGATCCCGCCGGTGCCGATCCCGCGGCGCGACCCGGTGGGGCTGCTCAAGGTGCCCGCCCGGCTGAGGGCGGCGGTATCGGCCGCCGAGGCGGTGCTGCGGGCGGTCCACGCCGACGCCCTGGTGGGCTTCGGCGGGTTCGTCGCCGGGCCGGCCTACCTCGCCGCCCGGCGGGCCAAGGTGCCGATCGTGGTGCACGAGGCCAACCCCCGGCCCGGCTGGGCCAACCGGCTGGGCGCTCGCCTGACGACGTACGTCGCCACCTCCTTCCCGGGCACGCCGATCCGGCACGGCCGGCTGGTCGGGCTGCCGATCCGGCAGGCCGTCGCGACGCTGGACCGAGCGGCCCGGCGCGGCGAGGCCCGCGCCGCCTACGGGCTGGACCCGGACCGGCCGACCCTGCTCGTGACCGGCGGCTCGCAGGGCGCCCGCCGGCTCAACGACGCGGCGGCCGGCGCGGCCGGCCACCTCCGCAGCCAGGGCGTGCAGGTGCTGCATGCGACCGGCCCGGCGCAGACCGTCCAGCTGCCCGAGGTGACCGACGCAGCGACCTCCCCGCCGTACGTCGTCCTGCCCTACCTGGACCGGATGGAGCTGGCCTACGCGGCCGCCGACCTGGCACTGTGCCGGGCCGGCGCCAACACGGTCGTCGAGCTGACCGCGGTCGGGCTGCCGGCGGCCTACGTGCCGCTGCCGATCGGCAACGGGGAGCAGGAGCTGATGGCCCGCCCCGTCGTCGAGGCCGGCGGCGGGCTGCTCGTCGACGACGCGTCGTGCACGCCGGAGTGGGTGCGGTCGACGCTGACCCCCCTGCTCACCGACCCGGGCCGGTTGGCGACGATGTCCGCGGCCGCCGCGTCGTCCGGGCGCCCCGACGCGGACGACCGGCTGGTCGACCTGGTGCTCGAGGCGGTCGCGGGGCCGGGCGGGAGGAGGGCGTCGTGACCGACCTGCGGCCCGCCGGAGAGGCACCCGCTGCGCCTCCCGCGGATCCCCCGGCTCCGCCGCTGCCCGCCGAGGAGCTCGGCCGGGTGCACTTCGTCGGCATCGGCGGCGCGGGGATGTCCGGCATCGCGCGGATCATGCTGGCCCGGGGCCTGCCGGTGTCGGGCAGCGACGCGAAGGACAGTGTCGCCCTCGCCGCGCTGCGCGCCCTCGGGGCGACCGTCCACGTCGGGCACGCGGCCGAGAACGTCGGTGCCGCCGACACGGTCGTGGTCTCCACCGCGATCCGGCCCAGCAACCCCGAGCTGCTCGCGGCCGACCAGCGCGGCCTGCGGGTGATCCACCGGGCCACCGCCCTCGCCTCGGTGATGGTCGGCCGGCGCGCGGTAGCGGTCGCCGGCACCCACGGCAAGACGACGACGACGTCGCTGCTCACCGTCGCGATCCAGCACTGCGGGGCCGACCCGTCGTTCGCGATCGGCGGCAACCTCAACGAGTCCGGGGCCAACGCGCACAACGGGTCGGGCGACGTCTTCGTCGCCGAGGCCGACGAGAGCGACGGCTCGTTCCTGCTCTACTCGCCGTACGCCGCGATCGTCACCAACGTCGAGCCGGACCACCTCGACCACTACGGCACCGGCGAGGCGGTGGCGGAGGCGTTCGAGCGGTTCGCCGAGCGGCTCGAGCCGGGTGGCTTCCTCGTCGCGTGCGCGGACGACGCCGGGTCGGCCCGGCTGGCGGAGATGGCGCGGGCGGGAGGAGTAGACGTACGCACCTACGGCGAGAGCGTCGGAGCCGACCTGCGGCTCGACGGCCTGGTCACCCGCGGCCTGGGGTCGTCCTTCGAGGCGGTGCTGCGCGGCCGGCGGCTGGGCCGGGTCGAGCTGCGGCTGCCCGGCCGGCACAACGCCCTCAACGCGGCCGCCGCGCTGGCCGTGGGGGTCGGCCTCGGATTCCCTGTGGAGCGGCTCCGCGAGGGGCTGGCCAGCTTCAGCGGCACCCGCCGGCGGTTCGAGCACAAGGGCACCGTCGGGGGGGTCCGGGTCTACGACTCCTACGCCCACCACCCGACCGAGCTCTCGGCCGACCTGGCCGCGGCCCGGGACGTCGCCGACGGCGGCCGGGTCGTCGTGGTGTTCCAGCCGCACCTGTTCAGCCGGACCAAGTTCTTCGCCGAGGACTTCGGCCGGGCTCTCGGCCTGGCCGACGAGGTCGTCGTCATGGACGTCTACGCCGCCCGCGAGGACCCGGTGCCCGGCGTCACCGGGGCGCTGGTCGCGGCAGCCGTGCCGCTGCCGCCGCAGCAGGTGGTCTTCGAGCCGTCGTGGTCGGCCGTGGCGGGCCACCTGGCCGATCGCGCCAAGCCGGGCGACGTCGTCATCACCTGCGGTGCCGGCGACGTGACGATGATCGGCCCCGAGGTGCTGGCCCGGCTGGAGCCGCAGCGGCCGGAGGGGGAGTCGTGAGCACGTCGACCCGGGTGTCCACGTCGATGCCCGAGCGGGTCGCCGAGCGCGACCGGTCGCGGCGGCGGACCCGGCTGGTGGTCGGTCTCTCTCTCGTCGTGGTGGCCTCGCTGGTGGCCGGCACCGGCTGGCTGCTGCTGGGATCGAGCGTCTTCGGCGTCGAGACGGTGGACGTCACAGGCATCTCACGCCTCGGCCCGGACCAGGTGCGCGACCAGGCCGCGATCGAGCGCGGCACCCCGCTGGCCCGGCTCGACACCGAGGGCATCGTCGACCGAGTGGGTGACCTGCCGGCGGTGCTCGGCGTCGAGGTGACCCGCGACTGGCCGTCCACCGTGGTGATCCGGGTGACCGAGCGGGTGCCGGCCGCGGTGCAGGCGCGGGGAAGGGACTGGGCGCTGGTGGACCGGACCGGCGTCGTCTTCGGCACGGTGGCCCGCCGGCCGCGCGACCTGCCGCGGATCAGCGCTCCGGTCACGGCGGGCGCGCCGGCCCTGCGCGCCACGCTCGACGTGCTCGACGCCCTGCCGGCGCCCGTGCGCGAGCAGGTCCGCGAGGTCCGGGCCGCCAGCCTGGAACGGGTGACCCTGCGGCTCACCCGGGGCCGGAGCGTCGCGTGGGGGAGCGCCGAGCGCCCTGAGCGCAAGGCCGCCGTGCTCACGGTGCTGCTCACCCGCAAGGCCAGGGTGTACGACGTCAGCGCGCCCGACAGCCCCACCACCACCCACCGCTGAGCCGCCCCGGCGTCGACGCGCGGCGAGTGCGACGCGGCCGCGGCGGGAAACCGTGTCGGCGTGTCGGCGTGTCGGCGCGTCGGTCGTTGAGTCGGGGCACCCCCGCCCTTACCGTCCTCGCAACCTCGAAGTTGACATAACTATAAGGCTCAACTGAAGGGTGAGGGTTCCGGAACGGCCGGGGTCCGCGCAGCCGAGCGGGAGAGAGGCACGACGTGGCAGCACCGCAGAACTACCTCGCGGTCATCAAGGTCGTCGGCATCGGCGGCGGCGGTGTCAACGCGGTCAACCGGATGATCGAGGTCGGGCTCAAGGGCGTCGAGTTCATCGCCATCAACACCGACGCCCAGGCACTGCTGATGTCCGACGCCGACGTCAAGCTCGACGTCGGGCGCGAGCTGACCCGGGGGCTCGGCGCGGGCGCCGACCCCGAGGTCGGCCGCAAGGCCGCCGAGGACCACGCCGAGGAGATCGAGGAGGTCATCAAGGGGGCCGACATGGTGTTCGTCACCGCGGGCGAGGGCGGCGGCACCGGAACCGGCGGCGCGCCGGTGGTGGCCCGAATCGCCCGTTCGCTGGGCGCGCTGACCATCGGCGTCGTGACCCGGCCGTTCGGCTTCGAGGGCCGCCGCCGGGCCAACTCCGCCGAGACCGGCATCGACGAGCTCCGCGAGGAGGTCGACACGCTGATCGTCATCCCCAACGACCGGCTGCTCTCGATCTCCGACCGCAACATCTCGATGCTCGACGCGTTCAAGTCCGCCGACCAGGTGCTCCTGCAGGGCGTCTCCGGCATCACCGACCTGATCACCACTCCCGGCCTGATCAACCTCGACTTCGCCGACGTCAAGTCGGTCATGTCGGGGGCCGGATCCGCGCTGATGGGCATCGGCTCCTCGCGCGGCGACAACCGCGCGGTCGAGGCGGCCGAGATGGCGATCTCGTCGCCGCTGCTCGAGGCGTCGATCGACGGCGCCCACGGCGTGCTGCTGTCCGTCTCGGGCGGCTCGGACCTCGGGCTCTTCGAGATCAACGAGGCGGCCCAGCTGGTGGCCGAGGCGGCGCACGCCGAGGCCAACATCATCTTCGGTGCGGTCATCGACGACGCGCTCGGCGACGAGGTGCGGGTGACCGTCATCGCCGCCGGCTTCGACGGCGGTACGCCGCGGCGGGCCGTGCCTGCACCGGCGCGGCGGACCGAGCCGGCGGCGGCCGCGACACCGGCTCCCGCGGGCCGGACCGACGCGACCGGCACCACCTTCGAGCGCAGCGGCGAGCGGCCCGAGGGCGACCGGGTGCCCGAGCCGGCGATGGCCGGCGCGCACCGCAGCGCGCACACCGAGCCGACCGACCACGACCGAGCGGCCGACCGGTCGATCGAGCTCGGCCGCGAGCCGGCCCGGTCGCGCACCATCGTGTTCGACGACAACGACGACCTCGACGTCCCGGAGTTCCTCCGCTAGGTCGGCCCCCGAGACAGGACCGGCCGGCGAGCCCCGCAGACGGGCTCGCCGGCCGGTCCTTCCATCTGCCGCGGATCTGCCTGCCATCTGCCCGCCGTCGCCGGACCGTGCCCCGTCCCGCGACGACGTCGGTCCGTAGGCTCGGGCGGGTGCTGCACGACGAGGGCGGGTCGCTCGGACCGGCGCGCTACGCCGTGACCGACCGGTTCGGCGGGGTGAGCCGGGCGCCGTACGACGCCCTGAACCTCGGCGATCACGTCGGCGACGACCCGGCCGCCGTGAGCGACAACCGGGGCCGGCTCGCCGCGGCCCTCGGTCTGGCGCCGGGCCGGCTGGCCTTCATGCGGCAGGTGCACGGCACCACGGTCGCCGTCGTCGACGCCGACTCCGACTCCGGCCCGCCCGAGGCGGACGGGATGGTCACCACCGGGCGAGGGCTCGGGCTGGTCGTGCTGTCCGCCGACTGCGTCCCGGTGCTGCTGGCGGCGCCGGGACCGCGCGGACCGGTGATCGCGGCCGCTCACGCCGGGCGCAGGGGGGTGCGGTCCGGCGTCGTGACCGAGGCGGTCGCGGCGATGCGCCGGCTGGGTGCCCGGGTGGAGGAGGGGCAGGCGCACGTGGGCCCGGCGGTGTGCGGGCGGTGCTACGAGGTGCCGCCCGCCCTGCAGGCCGAGGTGGTCGCCGACGTTCCGGCCGCGGCCTGCTCGACGCACGACGGTACGCCTGCGCTGGACCTGCCGGGTGCGGTGCTCCGCCAGCTGGTGGCCGCCGGGGTGCCCGACCCGGGCCGGGACGAGACCTGCACCGTCGAGACGGCCAACCTCTACTCGCACCGCCGTGAGGGCGTCACGGGGCGGCTCGCCTCGGTGGTCTGGGTGCCGGCGTGAGCGCCGGTCCGACCTGCCCTGGCGGCGGGGCCGAGCGTCGCGCGGAGATCGCCGCCAACCTGGCCGCGGTCGAGCGGCGGATCGCTACCGCCTGCGCGGACGCCGGTCGGGACCGGGCCGAGCTGACCCTGGTCGCGGTCACCAAGACGTTCCCGGCCGAGGACGTCGGTCATCTGGTCGCCCTCGGGGTCCGCGACGTGGGCGAGAACCGCGACCAGGAGGCCGCCGCCAAGGTGACGGCCTGCCGGGACGCGGGCGTGGTGGACGTGGTCTGGCACTTCGTCGGGCAGCTGCAACGCAACAAGGCCGGGTCGGTGGCGACGTACGCCGACGTCGTGCACTCCGTCGACCGCCTGCGCCTCGTCGGCGCGCTGGACCGGGCGGCGGCGACCGCCGGGCGCCGGCCCACGGCGCTGGTCCAGGTCGACCTCCGGGACGAGCCCAGGGACGACGGCCGCGGCGGCGCGGCACCCGCCGACGTGGTGGAGCTGGCCGCCGCCGTCGCTGCCGCCGACCGGCTCGTCCTGGGTGGCGTGATGGCGGTAGCGCCGGCCGACGGCGACCCGGACGTCGCCTTCGGCCGGCTGGCCGAGGTCGCCGGCCGGCTCCAAAACCACCACCCGGACGCCGTCGCGGTGTCGGCCGGGATGAGCGGCGACCTCGAGGCGGCCGTCCGGCACGGCGCGACACACCTGCGCGTCGGCAGCGCATTGCTCGGTTCACGCCCACCGCTCGGGTAGCGTTCCCGGGAGCGGCGAATGCGGAGTTCGTCACCTTGATGTGGAGGGCACAGGCATGGCCGGCGCGATGCGCAAAGCAATGGTCTACCTCGGCCTTGTCGAGGAGGACGACCGCTACGACTACGAGGGCTACGACGACGAGGGCTACGACGACGCGACCGAGGGCCACCACGAGCCCCGCCATGCGGCATCGAGGTCGGTGGCCTCGATCGGCGGCGAGCGGCATGGCTCGGTCGCCACGATGCCGGAGCGCCGCCCGGCCGCCGGCGGGTCGCGGCCGTTCGACCGGATCACCACGATCCACCCGCGCACCTACAACGAGGCCAAGCAGATCGGCGAGAGCTTCCGCGAGTCGACGCCGGTGATCATGAACCTCTCCGACATGGACGACTCCGACGCCAAGCGCCTGGTGGACTTCGCGGCCGGGCTGGTCTTCGGGCTGCGGGGCACCATCGAGCGGGTCACCAACAAGGTCTTCCTGCTCTCGCCCGCCGACGTCACGGTCACGGCCGAGGACAAGGCCCGGATGGCCGAGAGCGGCTTCTTCAACCAGAGCTGAGGCGCGGGTGAGCCCTTCGCCCGTCGGCCAGGTCCTGATCCTGGTCCTGTGGCTGTTCCTGATCTTGCTCATCGCCCGGCTGGTGCTGGACTACGTCCAGATGTTCGCCCGGTCCTGGCGGCCGCGCGGGCCGATGCTGGTGATCGCCGAGATCATCTACACGATCACCGACCCGCCGCTGCGGGCGCTGCGCAAGGTCATCCCCCCGCTGAAGATCGGGTCGGTGAGCATCGACCTGAGCTTCCTGGTGCTCTTCGTCCTGGTGAACATCGGCATCTGGCTGGCAGGGTATTTGTAAGTCACACCAGGTCATGCGCCACAATGGCCCGCGAGACCGGACCAGACGAGTCATGACAGGCTCGACCCAGGGAGACGACCCTGGGACCAACCCGAGGAGACTGGCAGAGGTGACGTCATGCCGTTGACCCCCGAGGACGTGGCCAACAAGCAGTTCACGAGCACCCGGCTCAAGCCTGGCTACGACGAGACCGAGGTCGACGAGTTCCTCGACGAGGTCGAGGCGGAGCTGACCAGGCTCTACCGGGAGAACGACGAGCTGCGCTCCAAGCTGGCGAGCGCCGGCCGCGGCGAGGCCCCCAGCGCGCCGCCCCAGGCGGTTCCGAGCGGCCCCAGCGAGCAGGAGCAGCGACTCGGCCGGGAGAACGAGGACCTGCGCTCCAGGCTCGGCGCCATGCAGCGCCAGCTGGCCGAGGCGCAGTCCCGCCCCGCGACGACCCAGCAGGTGGCGCCGCCGGCTCCCCAGCCCACCCCGGCCGCACCCGCCGCCCAGCAGGGCGGTGGTGCCTCTGAGACGGCGACCGGCATCCTGGCGCTGGCCCAGCGCACCGCCGACGAGCACATCGCCGAGGCGCGCACCCAGGCCGACCGGATCATCAGCGAGGCCCGCACCCGGGCCGACCAGCTCAAGCGCGAGGCGGAGGACAAGCACCGCCAGACCATCGGCTCCCTGGAGACCGAGCGGTCCAGCCTCGAGCGCAAGGTCGAGGGCCTGCGGGCTTTCGAGCGCGAGTACCGCGGCCGGCTCAAGTCCTACCTGGAGGGCCAGCTGCGCGAGCTCGACAGCCGCAGCAGCGAGGCGCCCGGGCAGCAGGGCCAGGCCTCGCAGGTCGGGCAGGGCCAGCCGGGCGTCCAGGGGCAGCCCGGCCAGCCGGGTGGCGCGGGGCAGCCCGGCGGGCGCAGCCCGTTCGCGCCGGGGGCCCCGGTCGGTGGCGGCGACTCGCCGGCCGGCCCGCCGCAGCAGCCCGGCTCGGGCTTCGCGCTCGACGACGGCGAGCGGCGCGGCTGACCGTCCCGGACACGCAACGACGCCGGTGGGCCCCGAGGCTCACCGGCGTCGTCCGTCTGTAGCGGCTTGGGGCGGCTCGGGCGGGCTCGTCGTTCCGGTCAGCTGCCGGTGGCCGCCAGCCGGCGGAACGGGTCGCGGGCCGGCGGGGTCGGCAGGGTGATCCGGGTGCCCTCCGCGGTCAGGCCGCCCAGGGCCAGCACGGCGGTGAGGACGGACAGGGTGGTCTCACCGGCGTCCACGCCGGCCTGGGTGACCATCACCCGGTAGATCGTCACGTAGTGCTTGGCCGGGGTGTCGTAGCTCCAATCCACCGACCCCAGGTGCGAGGCGGTGCCGTGGGTGCCGCTGGGCCCGTTGAACGGCCCGTCCCAGATCTGGATGCCGGCCGGGCCGGCGGAGAAGCGGCCGTCCAGCCCGACGTCGTTGCGTCCGGCCGACGCGAGCAGCTCGCGGGTCTCGCGCTCGGCGAGGACCAGGGCGGGACGGACATGGCTCGAGAGGGCCGGGATGGCGATCACGCCCTCCTTCAGGCGGAGGCCGACCACCGAGGGCCCACCGAGCGGTACTACGTGCAGAGTCACCGCTACCTCCCGAATCTCTGTCCGACGTCACGGGAAGTATCGGTCCGTACCCCCTGCCCAGTTCATGCGGCCGAACGGGTGAATTCCGGTAACACCACGTCGCCACGCGGGGAAGCGACCCGCGGGAGACCATCGGGATACCGAACCTTTACCCGAAGCACCGACGTCACTGCGCCGACCGGGTGAGCGTGAAGCGCAGACCGAGAGCATCGTCGCTGTGCACGTCGGTTCCCTCCAGAGCCGCCTCGGTGAACGAGGTCGCCAGGACCTCACCGGCGACCAGCCCGGCGTGCTCGCGCAGCGCCTCGCCGACCTCGCCGTCGGCCGCCCAGGCCAGGTCGATCCGGTCGGTGACCTCGAGCCCGCCGGCCTTGCGCGCCTCCTGGACCAGCCGCACCACCTCGCGGGCCAGGCCGGCCCGGCGCAGCCCCGGCGTCACCGTCAGGTCCAGGGCGACGGTCTCACCCCACTCGGTGGCCACCGCCCAGCCCTCTCGGGGCGTCTCGGTCAGCAGCACCTCCTCGGCCGACACCTCGATCTCGGCCCCGTCGACGACGACGGAGGCCCGCCCGTGCTCGCGCAGGGCTGCGGCCAGCTGGTCGGCCGGCGCGGCGGCCACCGCCGCAGCGACCTTCGGGGTGTCCTTCCCGAAGCGCTGGCCGAGCGCGCGGAAGTTGCCCTTGGCGCTGCGCTCGACCAGGTCGCCGGCCAGCTCCCCGAAGCCGAGAACGTTGAGCTCCTCGGCGACCTGGCGCTGCAGCTCGTCGGGCAGCTCGGCCCAGCCGCGCGCGCCGACGAGGGCCCGGCCCAGCGGCTGGCGGTTGCGCACCTTGGACCCGGCGCGGGCCGACCGGCCCAGCTCGACCACCCGCCGGACCAGCGCCACCTGGGCGGCCAGCCCGTCGTCGACCAGGGCACCGTCGACCTGCGGCCAACGGGACAGGTGCACCGACTCGGGCACGTCCGGCCCCCACGGGCGCACGACGTCCTGCCAGATCCGCTCGGTGACGAAGGGCACCAGCGGCGCCATCAACAGCGTCAGCACGTAGAGGCACTCGTGCAGGGTCGCGAGCGCGGCCGGGTCGCCGTCCCAGAACCGGCGGCGGGACCTGCGGACGTACCAGTTCGACAGGTCGTCGATGTACGCCGCCAGCAACCGGCCCACCCGCTGGCTGTCGAACTGCTCGTACGCCGCGGTGACCTCCTGCACCAGCCGGTGCGCCTCGGACAGGGCCCACCGGTCCAGCGCCGGCCTCTCGGCCAGCTCCGGCCACGGACCGCCGGCCGGCGACCAGTCGTTGGCGCCGGCGTACAGCGTGAGGAAGGACGCGGTGTTCCAATACGTCAGCAGCGTCTTGCGGACGATCTCCTGCAGCACTCCGTGGCCGATCCGCCGGTTCGCCCACGGCGAGCCACTGGCAGCCATGAACCAGCGCAGCGCGTCGGCGCCGTGCTCGTCCATGAGGGGCATCGGCTGCAGCACGTTGCCCAGGTGCTTGCTCATCTTTCGGCCGTCCTCGGCGACGATGTGGCCGAGGCAGAGCACGTTCTCGTAGGACGACCGGTCGTGCACCACCGTGTTGACGGCCATAAGCGTGTAGAACCAGCCGCGGGTCTGGTCGATCGCCTCGCAGATGAACTGCGCGGGGAAGGCCGCGGCAAACGTCTCCTCCGAGCCCGGCGCGTGCGGGTAGCCCCACTGGGCGAAGGGCATCGAGCCCGAGTCGTACCATGCGTCGATCACTTCGGGCACCCGGCGCATGGTCCCGTCACAGCCGTCGGCCGTGCACGGCAGTGTCACGTCGTCGACGAACGGCCGGTGCGGGTCCAGCTCCGAGAGGTCGGTGCCGGCCAGCCCACCCAGCTCGGCCAGCGACCCCACGCACACCAGGTGCGCGTCGTCCGTGCCGCAGCGCCAGATCGGCAGCGGCGTCCCCCAGAACCGTGACCGCGACAGCGCCCAGTCGATGTTGTTGTGCAGCCAGTCGCCGTAGCGGCCCCACTTGATCGTGTCCGGGAACCACGCGGTCCGCTCGTTCTCGGCGAGCAGCGCGTCCTTGACCTGGGTCGTGCGGACGTACCAGGACGGCAGCGCGTAGTAGAGCAGCGCGGTGTGGCAGCGCCAGCAGTGCGGGTAGGTGTGCTCGTAGGCCAGGTGCCGGAGCAGCAGACCGCGGGACTCGAGATCGCGGACCAGCGCCTTGTCGGCGTGTTTGAAGAACTCGCCGCCGACCAGCGCGACGTCCGGCGCGAAGTGGCCGTCGGGCTGCACCGGGCGCACCACCGGCAGCCCGTACGCCCTGGCGACCGCCATGTCCTCGGCGCCGAAGGCCGGTGCCTGGTGCACCAGGCCGGTGCCGTCCTCGGTGGTGACGTAGTCGGCCAGCACGACGAGGTGGCTCTGGCCCTGCCCGTCGGCAGCCTCGGGCCACTCGACGAGCTCGAACGGCCGCTGGTAGGTCCAGCGCTCCATCGTGGCGCCGAGGAAGGACTCCACCACCGTCCAGCCCTCGCGATCCCCTCCCAGGACCGCCCCCACCAGTGGCTCGGCGACCACCAGCACCTCGCCGGTCTCGTCGCTGCGCGCGGCCACGTAGGTGACGTCAGGGCGCACGGCCACGGCCGTGTTGGCGACCAGGGTCCACGGCGTCGTGGTCCACACCAGCAGACCGGCCGTCCCGGCGTACGGCCCGCCGGTCAGCGGGAAGCGCACGTAGACCGACGGGTCGACGACGGTCTCGTAGCCCCCCGGCTGGCCGAGCTCATGGTCGGACAGCGTGGTCTCGCAGCGGGGGCAGTAGGGCGCGACCCGGTAGTCCTCGACCAGCAGCCCCTTCTCGTGGATCCGCTTGAGCGACCACCACACGCTCTGCACGTACTCGGGGTCCATCGTGCGGTAGGGGTCGCTCATGTCGACCCAGTAGCCCATCCGCTCGGTCATGGCCTCGAACTCGCCGACGTGGCGCAGCACCGACTCGCGGCAGCGGGCGTTGAACTCGGCCACCCCGAACGCCTCGATGTCGGCCTTGCCGGAGAAGCCGAGCTCCTTCTCGACGGCGATCTCGACCGGCAGCCCGTGGCAGTCCCAGCCCGCCTTGCGCACCACGTGGTACCCGCGCATGGTCTGGAACCGCGGGAAGACGTCCTTGAAGACCCGGGCCTCGACGTGGTGGACGCCCGGCATGCCGTTGGCGGTCGGCGGGCCCTCGTAGAAGGTCCACGGGTCGCTGCCCTCGGTCTGGGCGAGGCTGCGGGCGAAGGTGTCGTTCTCCCGCCACAGCGCCAGGATCGCCCGCTCCATCGCCGGCAGGTCGACCTGCGGGGGGACCGGCGTGTAACGACCGCTCACGGGAGGGGCTCCTTCGTCGGCGCCGCCGGGTGCCGGCGGGTGCTCGGTGAAGGGACGACGTCCGGCCGGTCGCCGGGCTCCGCGGTACCACCCTCCTTGGCGGTCGGCGCCGTCACCGGCGCGGCCACCCACTTCGTTCGTCCTGCTGCCGGTTCTAGTGACCTCGCCGCTGGCGTGCGGCGGGCGTTCTTCCGGCGGCTCGGGGGTGATGGCCCGTCGTCGCCTCGCAGGTACGTGGGTGGAGCCTACCGAGGACACGGCGAGGGGCGCCTCCCGGAAACGGGAGGCGCCCCTCGGACGTGCGTGCGGGCTCGGATCGGGTCGGTCAGGTGCGGTGCGCCCGCAGGCGGGCGAGCCGACTGCGACGGTGCTGGTTCTCGCTGAGCTGCTGGCTCACGGCGGTGACGACCTGGCTGACGAATGCGGTGCTGACCATGGCGGGCTCCTCGGTGGGGGGCGGTTCCTGACTCCTCCGACGTTAGGCATGGCCGGGGCCGCCGACGACCGGGACAGCACCATGTCTGCGGGGTGCTGGCACCACCCCGGAGGTTCCTCCGGGCACACCTCGGTGGGCGGCCGGCACCCTCGTCGGCGCCCAGGCACCGACCTAACGTCAGGAGGTGTCCGGACGAGCCGGACCACCACCCAGGAGCTACAGATGACCACCACCTCCGCCGCCGCCCAGCCGCTCGAGTCCGTTCGCGCCGACTGGTCCGCCGCCGACGAGCAGTTCTTCCGGATCACCGCTGAGCTCTTCGCCCCCGACTTCGCCCAGGGCGCCGGCGTGCTGCTCGCGAGCTACGACCCGGAGCCGGTCCCTCCCGACCCACGGCCCGCGACGCCCACCGTCCCCGCGGCCCGGTCCGCCTCGGCGGCGACGGCAGCCCACCGGTGACGAGGGTCACCCGAACCCGCATCGTGCGGCTGACCCCACCCGGGCACCGGCGCCGGACCGGCATGCTGGAGCCCGGAGGTGTGCCCGACGTGGAGGGCGTGTCGGTGGGCGAGGACGGCGAGGACGGCGAGCACGGCGTGCTCGTGCGGGTCCTGGTCGTCGACGACCAGGCCCCCTTCCGGCGCGCCATGCGCAGCGTCGTCGAGGAGACCGACGGCTTCGAGGTGGTCGGCGAGGTGGACTCCGGCGAGGCCTCGCTCGAGGCGGCCGCGGCCCTGGCGCCGGACCTGGTCCTGATGGACGTGCACCTGCCGGGCATCGACGGCCTGGAGGCGACCCGGCGGCTGGCCGCGCTGCCGGTGCCACCCGTCGTGCTGCTGCTGTCGACGTACGACGACGACGCCGGTGAGGGGTTCGTGGCCGAGTCGGGCGCCGCCGGCTACGTCACCAAGTCGGCGTTCGGGCCGGACCGGCTGGAGAGCGCGTGGTCGTCGGCGTCGTCCGCCGGCGCGCCCTGACGCGGCCCTCGGGCCAGCCGGCGCAGCTCGTCGAGCGCGGTCGTCGCGGCGGCACGCTCCGCGCCGAGGTCCGGCGCCGGAGCGGTCCCGTCCCCGACCGACGCCGAGACCGCCCGCAGCCGCTCAGGCAGCGGCGCGAGATGGGGCAGGACGGTCTCGCGCAGCGCGACGGCGAACCTGGCCTTCTCCTCGTCCCTTGCCAGCACCAGTCGCCGTCGTGACTCCGCCAGCGCCGTGGTGCGGCGGGCCAGCTCGGCGACGTCTGCGGTGAGCTCGGTCTCGAGCCTCAGGTTGCGCAGTGCGATCGCGGTCTGCGCCAGCAGGTCCTCGACCAGGCTGCGCTCCGCGGGACGCAGCGGGCGCCCCGGCGGCATCCCGACCCCCACCCGGCCCAGTCGCTCGCCGCGGTCGTGCACGACGAGCTCGGTGCTCTCGCCGCCCGGCGTGTCAGGTCCCTCGGGCGCGGTCGGCCACCGCTGCGCCACCTCGCCGCCGCCGGGCAGCTCCAGCACCGCCGTCACCTCCCGCGCGCCGGTGGCCTCGCCGACGGCCTCGGCGACGTTGTGCAGCAGGTCGACGACGCCGGGCGCGCGCTCGAGGCTGCGGCCAAGGTCGGCCAGCGCCTCGTACGGCGCGGCCCGTCGCCCGTAGGCCAACCGGTCGGCGAGCCGGACCAGCACGTGCCGCAGCGGCTGGAAGGCCAGCGCGACCGCCGCGGTGGCCAGCAGGGACGGCCAGAACGCCTCACCCACCCAGGTGGGCAGCAGCCGGCCGACCACGACGACCAGCAGCGTCCAGCCGGCCGCGACGACCACGGTCGACAGCGTCAGCAGGATCGCCCGGCTGACCACCAGGTCCAGGTCGTAGAGCCGGTAGCGCAAGATCGCCAGGGCGGCGCCCACGCCGACGGCGACGATCGAGAGCTGCAGCGGCAGGACGCGGGCCCAGCCGAGGAGTCCCGAGTCCCACGGCAGGAACGCCGCCAGGACGAAGCACACCGCCACCATGGATGCGGCGACCGCCAGCCAGCGCAGC